>NZ_LZJD01000188.1:0-988 GCF_001666875.1 Mycobacterium sp. E802 | reverse complement strand
ACGGCGAGCAGATCGAACGTGGTGCGCGCCGCCTGACCCACAACCGGTACGACGCCGAAGACCTCGTGCAGGAGACACTTCTCAAGGCCTACAGCGGTTTTCACACGTTCAAGCCAGGATCGAATGCGCGCGCATGGCTGTTTCGGATCATGTACAACACCTGGATCAACTCGTACCGCACGACGCAGCGTCGGCCCGAGGAGGTGCTGGCCGAATCGGTCACCGACGCCCAACTGGCCGCGGCGCTGGCCGGTTCTCCGATCGAGTTGGCCTCGGCCGAGCTCGCCGCGCTGGAATCCATGGGCGACGACGAGGTGCGGCGGGCCATGGAGGCACTGCCCGATTTCCAGCGGGTCATCGTGTACTACGCCGACGTCGCGTGCTTCCGGTACAAGGAGATCGCTGAGCTCATGGACATTCCGGTTGGCACTGTGATGTCGAGGTTGCACCGGGCGCGTCGCAATCTGCGTAAGCTGCTCGCCGAAACTGCGGTTGCCAGAGGGTATCTGGCCCGGAGTCAGGACAACGGCACGGCAGCCTGAACCTTACCGGCGTCGCGGCCGATGCCACGGTCCCGGGCCACGTCGGCGAGCAACTCCCGCAGCCGCTTTCGTCCGCGGGCCAGTCGGGACATCACGGTTCCGACGGGTGTGCCCATCAGGGCGGCGATTTCGCGGTAGTGGTAGCCCTCGACGTCGGCGAAGTACACGGTCATCCGGTTGGCCGCAGGGATCGCGTCCAGTGCGTCCGCGATGTCGTCGTCGCGCATCGCTTCGAGCGCTTCCACTTCCGCTGACCGCAAACCCGAAGATGTATGCCGCCCCTCGGCGGACACCTGCCAATCGGTGATGTCTTCACACAGTTGCTCACCCACGGCGCGTTGGCGGGCGCGATAGCTGTTGATCCAGTTGTTGTACATGATCCGAAACAGCCATGCGCGCGCATTCGATCCTGGCTTGAACGTGTGAAAACCGCTGTAGGCCTTGAG
>NZ_LZJD01000187.1:0-25061 GCF_001666875.1 Mycobacterium sp. E802 | reverse complement strand
CAGCGACAATCGCCTATCGGGCACCAGGGGCATCGTTGGTCACACCGTCAGTGTGTACTCACGTCGCTCAGATCCCAGTTGCCCCATATGCCACGGATTTTGGGTTGCTCATCTATCAGCGACAGTGTCGCTCGCAGCCCGGGCACTGGACGCATGATGCTTCTGAGACTGCAGGTACTGAAGTGGTAAAAATGCTCAGCGACAATGGGTTTGATGAGTCCTCTGGTGCCCACGTGGCGATTGTCGCTGGATTGTCGCTCATAGGCGGGCACTTCGTCATCCCGTCCGTTTCCACGACATGCCGAACGCGCAGCTGCGAGGCGATACGAAGCCCATCGAAAATATGGCGATGGGCGTCCGGAAATCGGAGAGTCACGCACCCGAGGAAACGCAATCCCTCACGTAAGTAGCGTGGGGGCCGAAAACCCGACGGAAAATCGCCGTGACGCTACCGACGCGAACGGAGCACGGGCAACCGCGCCGTCAATCGCTGAGACGATCACCCTCGTCGTGCTCGGGATCCGCCTCATCACGGTCACCGGATTCATCCTGGGACACGTCGGCCTCGCCAGCAGACTCAGCCGAGCCAGCCGAATCATCCTGGACGCCTCCATCGACCTCGGAGTCCTCAGAATCCGCGGAGTCCACAGAGTCCTTGGAGACCTCGGCGACCTCAGAGTCCTCGCCGTCCGTCACCGTCGATTCGGCAACTACCCCCGGCCAGTAAGTGCGCCACTCGTCTTCGGTGATCGTCCCCAGCGGTGCCACGTCGAGTTCCTCGGGGACGTCCTCACCGCGGCGGCCGGCCGCCACGTCGACTTCCACCAACCGGACGGTGTCCATGAACTCCAAAACGGCGCTGCGCAAGTCATTCTCGGCGTCGGTATCGGCTGACACCGTCACCGCGGTCAGTGCCGCGGGCACCAGATCGTCGGGCAGGCCGGCCTGCGCCACCCGGGCCAACACCTTCTGCGCCAATGCCAACGCCGGCTGACCGGTGGGCACGTCATCCATCGAGGATGCGCGGGCCTTCACCTTCTGCTCCTGGGCCTTGCGCTCCTCCCATTGAGCCAGCTGCTCTTCCAAGGAAATCGATTCTCCGGCAAGCACTGCCGGTACGCGGTTGCCGAGCTTGCGCACCAACGCGTCGGCGACGTCGTCGATGCCGAACGGATGTGTCGGCGCGTCCTCGGCGATGCGCGCGTGGAACAAGACCTGGAGCAGCACATCACCGAGCTCTTCCCGAAGCTCGTCGGCGTTGCCACCACGGACAGCGTCGAACAGCTCGTAGGTCTCTTCCAGCAGATACCGGCGCAGCGAGTCGTGGGTCTGCTCGCTCTCCCACGGCCCCGCGGTGCGCAGCTTGTCCATCATCGCCACCGCGTCCACGAGCCGCTCCCCCGGCTGTGCCTGCGGCGCTGCGATCAATCGATCCCCGGCGGCCAGCCGGGCCTTGACGGCCGGATGCTCGACATCCGACGAGAGCAATACCGGCGCGGCGTCACCTTCGGGCGCGTCGGAGAGCCAGGGCCGCGCGGCCGGCAGCGACCACGGCACCTTGATCGGCATCTCCTCGGTGTACTGGACATCACCGGTGAGAAATTCGATCGCCTCGACGGGCACCAGGGACGGCCGGCGGGGGTCGACCAGGACGACCGTCATGGTTTCACCTCCCCCGATGCGTTCGAGAATTTCGTTATATCAACATCTGTCTGGCCTTTTCCATGAAGAACCAGGACCAGACCCGCGACCATCTGGACAAGGTCAAGGTCGCGGATACGTGGTGAGCCGATGCCGTCGCTTTCCCGCGGGATCGGCACCTGGACCGTCGACGTGGTGGCCCGGTAGTGCCCGCCCGGATACATGCGCTTGAGCCGCAACTGCGCGGAATCGGGCAACACCAGCGGCGACAGCCGGATCGTCGAGGCCGACACCGCACCGATCTCGGTGATGCCGTACTCGCGGCACAGCAACCGCAGCCGCGCCACCGCGACCAGCCGCTGGGCGGGCTCGGGCAGCGGGCCGTACCGGTCGACGAGCTCGTCGACCACGGCGCGCACCGCGTCCTCGTCCGTTGCGGCGGCCAGCCGTCGATAGCCCTCCAACCGCAACCGGTCGCTGCCGATGTACTCCGGCGGCAGGTGCGCGTCGACCGGCAGATCGACCCGGACCTCCTTCGGCTCCTGCGGTGTCGCGACGGTTTTCCCGTCAGCGGCGGCGCGATACGCCTCGACGGCCTCACCGACCAGGCGCACGTACAGATCGAAACCGACACCGGCGACATGGCCGGACTGCTCGACCCCGAGCACGTTGCCGGCGCCACGAATCTCCAAGTCCTTCATGGCCACTGCCATGCCCGCGCCCAACTCGTTGTTCTGCGCGATGGTGGCCAGCCGGTCATACGCAGTCTCGGTCAACGGCGAGTTGGGCGGATACAGGAAGTAGGCGTAGCCGCGCTCACGGCTGCGTCCCACCCGGCCGCGCAGCTGATGGAGCTGGGACAGGCCGAACGTGTCAGCCCGCTCGACGATCAACGTGTTGGCATTGGAGATGTCCAGACCGGTTTCGACGATCGTGGTGCAGACCAGGATGTCGTACTCGCGGTTCCAGAAGCCCTCGACGGTTTTCTCGAGCGTCTCCTCGTTCATCTGTCCGTGCGCGACGACGACCCGCGCCTCGGGGACCAGCTGACGGATCCGCGCGGCGGCCTGATCGATGGTGCGGACCCGGTTGTGGATGTAGAACGCCTGTCCGTCACGCAACAACTCACGACGCAGCGCAGCGGCCACCTGTTTGTCATCGTGTGGGCCGACATAGGTCAGCACCGGGTAGCGCTCCTCGGGTGGGGTGAGGATCGTCGACATCTCGCGGATGCCGGCCAGGCTCATCTCCAGCGTGCGCGGGATCGGGGTGGCGCTCATGGTGAGCACATCGACGTGCGTGCGCATCGACTTGATGTGCTCTTTGTGCTCGACGCCGAAGCGCTGTTCCTCGTCAACGATGATGAGTCCCAGGTCTTTCCACGTCACTCCGGTCTGCAGCAGCCGGTGCGTGCCGATGACGACGTCGACCGACCCGTCGGCCATGCCCTCCATCGTCGCCCGCGACTCGGCCGGATCGGTGAACCGCGACAGCCCCTTGACCGTCACCGGGAACCCGGCCATGCGGTTGGTGAAGGTCTGCAGATGCTGGTCGGCCAACAGCGTCGTGGGCACCAGCACCGCCACCTGCTTGCCGTCCTGCACGGCCTTGAACGCCGCCCGCACCGCGATTTCGGTCTTGCCGTAGCCCACGTCGCCACAGATCACCCGGTCCATCGGAACCGGCTTCTCCATATCGGATTTGACCTCGGTGATCGCGGTCAACTGGTCCATGGTCTCGGTGAAGCCGAACGCGTCCTCCATCTCGTTCTGCCACGGAGTGTCTGGGCCGAAGGCATGCCCGGGCGCGGACTGGCGCTTGGCGTACAGCGCGACGAGTTCACTGGCGATCTCACGAACGGCCTTGCGCGCCTTGGTCTTCGTGTTGGCCCAGTCACTGCCGCCGAGCTTCGACAGTGACGGTGCCTCGCCGCCGACGTACCGTGACAGCTGATCGAGTGAATCCATCGGCACGTACAGCCGGTCGGATCCGCCGCCGCGCTTGGACGACGCGTACTCCAACACCAGGTACTCGCGGCGCGCGCCGCCGACCACCCGCTCGGTCATCTCGACGAACTTGCCGATCCCGTGCTGATCGTGCACCACCAGATCACCGGCGGTCAGGGCCAGCGGATCGACGACGTTACGCCGTTTGGCGGCAAGCCTTTTGCCTTCCGAGGCTGTCACCCGGTTACCGGTGAGATCGGTCTCCGTGATGATCACGAGGTTCGCTCCGGCCAGCACCACACCGTCGTGCAGCGGACCCTTGAGCACGCCGACGACACCGGCCTTGGGTGCTGCGCCCGGCTCCAACATGGCTGCGGGCGTGTCGGAGTCACCCAGCTGCTCGACGACGCGGTGGGCGGTACCGGTACCAGGGGTGACCACCGCCGCGTACCCGCCGGTGGCCACATGCGCCCGCAGCATCGCGAAGATCTCTTCGAGACTCTGCTGGCTGCGCGCCGAGGGAGACGGCCGCAGATCGAGCTCGGTGGCCTTCTCGTCGGGCAGCTGGCTCAACGTCCACCAGGGGTGCCCGCCGGCCACGGCGTCTTCGCGCGCCTGGGTGAACGGGACGAAGCCGGACGCGCCCATCGCCTCGATGTCGATCGGGGCGTCACCGCCGACGGCCGCCGTCGACCACGAAGCCTCGAGGAATTCCTGCCCGGTTTTGATCAGGTCCGCCGCGCGGGTACGCACCTTCTCCGGATCGCACAACAGCACCGGTGCGCCCTCCGGCAGGTGGTGCGTCAGCGTCGTCGGCTGCACCGGGTGCAGCAACGGCAGCAGCGCCTCCATCCCGTCGACGGGAATGCCCTCGGCGAGTTTGGCCAGCATGTCGGGAACGCTGCCGGGCACGCTGTTCTCGTGGGCGGGGTGATCCTTGGCCAGGGCGGCGGCACGCTCACGAACCTCGGGCGTCATCAACAGCTCGCGGCACGGCACCGCGACCACGTTCTGCACCGGGACCTCGGGGATCGACCGTTGGTCGGCGATCGAGAAACAGCGCATCTCGGAGATCTCGTCGCCCCAGAACTCGACGCGCACCGGATGCTCGGCGGTGGGCGGGAACAGGTCGAGGATGCCGCCGCGCACGGCGAACTCGCCGCGTTTGCCGACCATGTCCACCCGGGTGTAGGCCAGGTCGACCAGCCGGGTGATGACGTCCTCGAACTCGGCCTCCGCCCCGACCGTGAGGGTGACCGGCTCGATGCTCACCACGTCCGGAGCCATCGGCTGCAGCAGTGAGCGCGTGGTGGTGACCACCACCCGTAGCGGCGGGCCCAGCGTCTCGTCGTCGGGACAAGCCAGCCGGCGCAACAGCAGCAACCGGGCGCCGACGGTCTCCACACCCGGGGACAACCGCTCGTGCGGCAGCGTCTCCCAGGACGGGAACAGTGCGACGGCCTCGCCGAACACGCCACGCAACTCCGCAGTCAGATCATCGGCTTCGCGGCCAGTGGCGGCGACCACCAGCAACGGGCCCTGCTGGGCCAGCGCGGCGGCGACCAGCACTCGCGCGCTGGACGGACCCACGAGTGCGAGATCGGCGGGCCGGTCGGCGGCGCGGTGGATGACGTCCTGCAGGGACGGATCGGTCAAAGCCAGCTCAACGAGACCCGCAATCGGGGTCTGGACATGGTTGTGCCCCGGTGCGGTCATGATGGGACCCATTCTACGGGGCTGAGTTTTTTGGTCCGCCCCGCACGCGCGGGCACGATTTTGGTGCACCGAACCCCGGCCGTACCCTGCTAGCTTTTTGACAGAGAGCGTTCAGACAGGAGCCGTGATGGGCGGGAGCGGCCGATGACCGTCACGATCTCCGCCGTCACCGCCAGCAATCCGTCCGCCTTGTCCGACTCCGCAACCCAATTGCAGGGCAAGATTGATCGGCTTGAAGAACTGATCGGTCGTCAGAAGCACGTTTTGGCCGGTCTGGCCGCGGACTGGAAAGGCACCGCAGCTGACGCAGCGTTGGCTGCCGGTAACAAGAATCTCCAACGGCTGGTGGACCTGCAGTCGCGCCTGGCGAACATCCAGACCGCCCTGAAGTCCGGCGAAGCCAAACTCACACCGCTGCGCACCGAGATCCTCAACGTGTCCAAACAGGCGATGAGCCTCGGCGCCAACGTCAGCGACGATGGCACCGTCACCGCTGCGGGCTCAAGCAAGCTCATGACACCTAAACTGGCCGCCGCCTACACGTCCACCCTGAAAAGCCTTCTCCAGCAGTTTGACTCGGTCGACGAGGCAACGGCCAACGCACTCAGACAGAGCGCATCGGGAGCCGGAGATCCGAAGGCAAGCAATCTGGGCGACCTGCCGGCGTCGCCGCTCAAGCGCGATCTCGAATCCCTCAAGCCGCCTGACGGCGCCACCGACACCGAGGTCAACCAATGGTGGGACTCGTTGAGTGAGGAGGAACGGAACCGGATCATCGTCGAGCGGCCAGAATGGGTCGGAAACCTCGACGGAGTGCCCGGAACCGCGCGTGACCTGGCCAATCGCAACCGGCTGGGGACACTGCGGAAGGATCCCAACCTCTCGGCCGAAGAACGGGGCACGCTCGCCGAAATCGACAAGGCGTTGTCCGAGCCGGATCGTCAGCTTCTTGTTGTCGATTTCGACGGCGAGCATCCGAAAGTGGCGCTGGCGATCGGCAACGTCGATACCGCCGACCACGTCAGCGTGTATGTGCCGGGCACTGGGTCGGTGACCTATGACAAACCTAAGGCAGGCAATGATCTGCCCACCTACGTCAACCAATCACAGTGGCTGAAGACCGAGACCGAGCGGGTTCTAGAGAACGCAAAAAAGTACGATCAAACCGTCGCCACCGTCGCTTGGCTCGGATACGAACCCCCAGACAATGTCTTTCAGGCCATGAGCGCCCACTACGCCGACGACAACGCACCCAAACTCGCGTCGTTCATCAACGGCCTAGACAGTTCCCGCGATACCGATCCACACCTCACGGTTCTCGGCCACTCCTACGGTTCGACGTTGGCCAGCGAGGCCTTACAGCGTGGGACGGCTGCTGACGACGTGGTGTTCATGGGATCACCCGGTTTGGAGACCAACCCGCTGCAGTTCTACCGCGACACCACACCGTCAGATCTGCACCTATCTCAGGGGCACGTGTTCGTCGAGCATGCCGACTGGGACAAGGTGGCGTATTCCCGGATCTACGGAAGCACCCTCCCGGCGAATCTGCCCGGATTCACCGAGTTGACCACGGAGGCCATCACGACCCCCTGGGATGTGCCGCGGAACGAGTCATCGGGACACAGTAAGTATTCCTTCTCGGACACAACAGGCCTCTACAACCAGGCTGTTGTCGTGGCCGGACTCGGCCAGGATGAGAAATACGTGAGACTGGAGAAATGATGCAGCGGGTTGTGTCGATACTCGTACTGGTTATCGCCTTGACAGGATGCGGCCCAATGTTTGAGTCCGAATACGAGGGACCTGCCGAAGGCGACTACGGCTACGGGGCGCCAGAAGAACTTGAACCACTTATGGCCCGTCGCGACGCCGAAGAAGTCCTCGCCGACCGCGATCGGATGATCGCCGAAATCATTACTGCGTTGTCCAAGATTGTGCCCGGCGCGCAATACATTGCGCGAAGGGAGCCCGCAGCGTCACAGTGCGGGGACTTCGGCTCGACGTTCGCCAAGCAATACTTCAGTCAGCACTTCACGTCGAGTACCCCTGTTCCAGCCCCCCTGTGGAACAAGGCATCCCAAGCGGTCATCGACATCGCCGCCAAGTACGGCTACACCAATGTGACAAGCCGGACCGAAAATGCAACAGGCGACCACGCAAACGATCTGACAATCCGAGACAGTGACGGTGGACGTCTGGCATTCGGCTCAATGGAGGCATCCAGCATCCAGGTCACCACTGGCTGCTATCTCACCGCTGACGAGAAGCGGCAAGCCCGCGATGCCGCACCGAAGTAACTGGACCTCGTCAGGATCGGCCCCATCGGCGTCAAGGAACCGTCAAACCCGATGACGTAGGCGGCCGCGCGGCACACGGTGGAGCTATGACATTGCTGGACATCCTGCCGTCACTGCGAGCGACCACCCGACCACGACTCGACCCCAACATCTGGCCGCTCACCACCGGCGTCGACGAACTCGGTCGGATCATGGTCGGCCGGGTGGCCCTGACCGATATCGCCGATCAGTACCGCACACCGGCCTATGTGCTGGATGAGACCGATTTCCGTACCCGCGCCCGGCGTTATCGCGCCGCGCTGAACGAGACGCAGGTGGTGTACGCCGGCAAGTCGCTGTTGACGACGGCAGTCGCCCGATGGGCTGCTGAAGAAGGACTGGGCGTCGACGTGTGCTCGGCGGGTGAGTTGGCGACGGCACTGGCCGGCGGGGTCGACCCGGCGCGGATCGTGCTGCACGGCAACGCCAAATCCTGCGACGAACTGCGCGACGCCATCGACGTCGGGGTGGGCCGGATCGTCATCGACTCACCGATGGAGATCACCTACCTGGCCGGGCTGGTGCGTCGGCCGCAGCCGGTGCTGATCCGGGTCACCCCGGACATCGACATCTGTGGGCACCGCGCCGTCACCACCGGGGTGACCGACCAGAAGTTCGGCTTCGCACTGGCCGATCGACGGGCCGCCCGCGCTGCCGCCCGCATTCTGGCCACACCGAACCTCGACCTGATTGGCCTGCACTGCCATATCGGTTCGCAGATCACCGATCCCGCGCCGTATGGCGAGGCCGTGCACCGGCTGATCGGCGTGATGGCCGACATCCGCGCCGAACACGGCGTGCTGCTCACGGAGCTCAACATCGGTGGCGGACATGGGGTCCCGTATGTGCGCGGTGACGCGGCCCTCGACATCACGGCGTTCGCCAACGTCGTCGACGATGCCCTGACCACGGCATGTGCAGCCGAGAGGTTTCCCCGCCCGCGGCTGGTCGTCGAACCCGGACGGGCCATCAGCGCCCGGGCCGGTGTGACGCTGTACCGGGTGCACGGAGTGAAGGCCCAGCCCGACGGGCGCACCTTCGTCGCGGTGGACGGCGGCATGAGCGACAACCCGCGGGTCGCGCTCTATGACGCGAAATACACTGTCGCGCTAGCCAATCGACACCCGCTCGGGCCATCCATGGTAGCCACGGTAGTCGGTAGGCATTGCGAGGCCGGCGACGAGATCGTGCGCGATGTAGAACTGCCCGCCGACATCCACGCCGGCGACCTGTTGGCCGTGGCTTGCACCGGGGCCTATCAACACAGCATGGCCTCGACCTACAACATGGTGGGCCGCCCACCGGTGGTAGCAGTCCGCGACGGGGCCTCGCGGCTGTTGGTACGACGGGAGACGACGGCCGATCTGCTGTCGCGGGACCTGGGATGAGCGCCGTCAGCCGTCGCGCTCGGCAACATCCTTGATCCGGGCCAGGCGGCGTTCCCAACCCGCCGCGATACCGTCGAGCCGTCGCGCCACCTCACTGAGCCGAGCCCCCACCGCCTCGTACTTCACCTCGCGCCCCACCCGCGTGGCTACCACCAGGCCGACATCGGTGAGCACCCTCAGGTGTTTCGCGATGGCCTGGCGGCTGATCGGAAGCTCCTCGGCCAGCGCCGAGGCCGACGCGGGCCGACGCCCGAGCGCCACCAGGACCTGCCATCGGCTGTCGTCAGCGAGTGCCGCGAAAACCTGTACAGGCGAGGTAGTTTCATGCATCGGCGACAGCCCCCACTAGGTACTCGCGGGCGAGTCCGAGCTCGATCGCCCAGCCGCCACAGTGATCGTCGAACCGGGAACGGCGGTCAGCCTCAGGCTCGTCGAGCGAGGCGAACCCACTCTCGACGACACGCAGCACCACACCGGATGGCACCGGGGTGATCCAGAATTCGACAAGGGTGGAGGAGCTGTCCAGGTCATCGGCGTCGACGTACCACCGGAAGGCCGCATAGCGCGGCGCATCGAGCGCGACAGTCCGCAACGCGAACTTCCCGTGGGTGGGGTCGGTGACGATGGCGATGTCGCCGTCACGATCGATCTGATGCTCGGTGATCTGCTCGTCGTTGATGTACCAACCGGGTTCGCTCACCAGATCCCAGACTCGTTGCGCCGGTGCGTCGATGGTGATCTCACGTTCGATGCGGTCGTAGTCGGTGGTCATGTCGGGTTCCTCTCGGGCCGGATTACTGCAACCCCAGAGTTGCACATGAGGGCCCGTTACTGCAACCCTATGGTTGCAATAGTTTTACTCCTCGTGCAACACCGGATCGGACTCCAGATGGGTCAGCCCGTTCCAGGCCAGGTTGACCACGTGCGCAGCCACCACTTCCTTCTTGGGCTCGCGCACGTCGAGCCACCACTGCGCGGTCATCGACACCGACCCGACCAGCGCCTGGGCGTACAGCGGCGCCAGGTCGGGATCGAGGCCGCGGCGGGAAAAGTCGCCGGCCAGGATCGAGGACACCTGGTTGACCGCGTCGTTGAGCAGCGTCGCATAGGTGCCCGAGGTGATGGCGGCCGGCGAATCCCGGATCAGGATGCGGAAGCCGTCGGTGTGTTCCTCGACATAGGTCAGCAGCGCCAGCGCCACCCGCTCGACCCGCACCCGCGACCGGTTGTTGGTCAGCGACGAGGTGATCCCGTCCAGCAGCGCCGACATCTCCCGGTCGACGACGACGGCGTACAGGCCTTCTTTGCCGCCGAAGTGCTCGTAGACCACGGGTTTGGAGACACTGGCGCGCTGGGCGATCTCTTCGATCGAGGTGCCCTCATAGCCCCGTTCGGCGAACAACGACTTGGCGATCTCGATCAGCTGCTGTCGCCGTTCACTGCCGGTCATCCGGGCTCGAGGGGCCCGAACTTCCTTCTCGGGTGCTGCCACGCATATCAGGCTAGACCGTTCGACTAGAGTCTCTCCCGAACATTCCGTCGTGGTGTAATCGGCAGCACCTCTGATTTTGGTTCAGATAGTTCAGGTTCGAGTCCTGGCGACGGAGCGAGGCTTGCCGAGCGACCCGACAGCGTGAGGGCAATTGTCGTCGCCCAGCGTGCACACAATGCGCGCTTGCGACGGCGTGTCTCGTGCAGACACGCACGCTCGCGGAGAGAGGGGAACCCCCGTGTCGACCACCGAGGCCGCAGTCGTCGTACTGGCAGCAGGTGCCGGGACCCGAATGCGCTCGGACACCCCCAAGGTGCTGCATACATTGGGCGGCCGCAGCATGCTCAGCCACGCCGTTCACACCGTGGCCAACGCCACCGCCCGCCACCTGGTGGTCGTCCTCGGCCATGATCGGGAGCGCATCGCCCCCGCGGTCGACGAGCTCGCCGGCAAGTTGGGCCGCACCATCGACGTCGCGATCCAGGACCAGCAGCTCGGCACCGGCCATGCGGTGGCCTGCGGCCTGAGCGCGCTGCCTGACGAGTTCACCGGCACGGTCGTGGTCACCTCGGGCGACGTCCCGCTGCTCGACACCGACACGCTGGCCGGGCTGATCGACACCCACAGCGCCGCGACGGCCGCGGCCACCGTGTTGACCACGACGGTGCCCGACCCAACCGGATACGGCCGCATCCTGCGCACGCAGGACAACGAAGTCATCGGCATCGTCGAGCAGGCCGACGCCACCGAGTCGCAGCGGGCCATCCGCGAAGTCAACGCCGGGGTCTATGCCTTCGACATCGCCGACCTGCGCTCGGCGTTGAGCCGGTTGAGCTCGAACAACGCCCAGCAGGAGCTGTACCTGACCGACGTCATCGCGATCGTGCGCCAGGACGGCCGCACCGTGCGGGCCATGCATGTCGACGACAGCGCGCTGGTGGCCGGCGTCAACGACCGCGTCCAGCTCGCCGATCTGGGTGCCGAACTCAACCGCCGCATCGTGGCCCGCCATCAACGGGCCGGCGTGACGATCATCGACCCGGCCACCACCTGGATCGACGTCGACGTGACCATCGGGCGCGACACCGTCGTGCGCCCCGGAACGCAACTGCTCGGCACGACCGAGATCGGCGCGGGCTGCGAGATCGGTCCGGACTCCACGCTGACCGACGTCGAGGTGGGTGACGGCGCGTCGGTGGTGCGCACCCACGCTCAGCTCGCGGTGATCGGGGCCGGCGCCACCGTCGGCCCGTTCACCTACCTGCGGCCGGGCACCATCCTCGGGGCCGACGGCAAGCTCGGTGCCTTCGTCGAGACCAAGAACTCCACCATCGGCACGGGCACCAAGGTGCCGCACCTGACCTATGTGGGCGACGCCGATATCGGCGAGCACAGCAACATCGGGGCGTCGAGCGTGTTCGTCAACTACGACGGCGAGAACAAACACCGCACCACGATCGGGTCCCATGTGCGGACCGGCTCCGACACCATGTTCATCGCCCCGGTCTCGGTCGGTGACGGCGCCTACACCGGTGCCGGCACGGTGCTGCGTGATGACGTGCCACCGGGGGCGTTGGCGGTCTCGGACAATGCGCAGCGCACGATCGAGGGTTGGGTGGAGCGCAAGCGTCCGGGCTCTGCCGCAGCCGAAGCGGCACGCAAAGCGCGCGGCGAGACCGACTGACCTGTTGTGCTGAAGATTGTGGCTACCACGTGGCCTCAATCTTCAGCGTTGACGATCGCAAGTGTTGGCAATCTGGTAACCCGACTACGCACAACCAGAAACGCTACGTACGATTGCTCCGTATCGATCCCCAACCGCGAAGGCAGCCAAGTGGCCACGGACTGGACCGACAATCGAAAAAACTTGATGCTGTTCTCGGGGCGTGCGCACCCTGAGTTGGCGGAGCAGGTGGCCAAAGAACTCGGCACCGAGGTCACTGCGCAGACCGCCCGGGACTTTGCCAACGGCGAGATCTTCGTCCGGTTCGACGAGTCGGTGCGCGGCTGCGACGCCTTCGTGCTGCAGAGCCATCCGGCCCCGCTGAACCAGTGGTTGATGGAACAGCTCATCATGATCGACGCGCTCAAGCGCGGCAGCGCCAAGCGGATCACCGCGATCCTGCCGTTCTACCCCTACGCGCGTCAGGACAAGAAGCACCGCGGCCGCGAGCCGATCTCGGCGCGTCTGGTCGCCGACCTGCTCAAGACCGCGGGTGCCGACCGCATCGTCTCGGTGGACCTGCACACCGACCAGATCCAGGGCTTCTTCGACGGCCCCGTCGACCACATGCGGGGCCAGTCGCTGCTGTGCGGCTACATCGGTGAGAACTACGCCGGCTCGGACATGGTGGTGGTCTCCCCCGACTCCGGCCGCGTACGCGTCGCCGAGAAATGGGCCGACTCCCTCGGCGGTGTCCCACTGGCCTTCATCCACAAGACCCGCGACCCGCTGGTGCCCAACCAGGTGGTGTCCAACCGCGTGGTGGGTGACGTCAAGGGCAAGACCTGCATCCTGACCGACGACATGATCGACACCGGCGGCACCATCGCCGGCGCGGTCAAACTGCTCAAGCAGGACGGCGCCAGGGATGTGGTGATCGCCGCGACCCACGGCGTCCTGTCCGACCCGGCCGCCCAGCGTCTGGCCGAGTGTGGCGCCCGCGAGGTGATCGTCACCAACACGCTGCCGATCACCGAGGACAAGCAGTTCCCGCAGTTGACCGTGCTGTCCATCGCGCCGCTGCTGGCCTCGACGATCCGGGCGGTGTTCGAAAACGGTTCGGTCACCGGACTGTTCGACGGGTCCGCCTAATGGCGCGGATTCTTCACAACCCCAAGTGCTCGACCTCCCGCAAGACGCTGGATCTGTTGCGCGAGAACGGGATCGAGCCTGAGGTGGTGCAGTACCTCAAGACGCCGCCGACGCGTGACGAGATCAAGAAGTTGATCGCCGACGCCGGCATCGACGTGCGGACCGCGGTGCGCAAACGCGAATCGCTCTACACCGAACTGAATTTGGCCGACGCCTCCGACGAGGAACTGCTCGATGCGATGGCCGAGCACCCGATCCTGATCGAGCGGCCCTTCGTCGTCACCGACAAGGGCACCCGGCTGGCCCGGCCGATCGATTCGGTGCGCGAGATTCTGTGAAACGGCTGCTTGCCACGGCCGGCGCCCTGGCGATCCTGCTCACCGGCTGTGGCGCGAAAACCCCGGACTACCAGTCGATCTGGACGACGAGTTCGCCCACTGCGCCCCCCGATGCAGAAAACCAACCGGTGCCGCTGTGGCAGTACCTGGAGGACTCCGGTGTCGTCGGCGAACCCGTCGCACCCGAGAAGATCCCGCATCTGAACGTCACCATGCCCACCCCGCCGGGATGGCAGCCCTACAACAACCCGAACCTGGCCCCGGGCACCCGGATGATCGCCAAGGGCGACACCTATCCGACCTCGATGCTGCTGGCCTTCAAATTGCACGGCGATTTCGACGTGCCCAAGGCGCTGGAAGAACACGGCTACGCCGATGCGCAGCTGTCGGAAAACTTCAAGCAGCTCAACGCCTCCCACGCCGATTGGAAAGGCTTCCCCTCGGCGATGATCGAGGGTAGCTACGACCTCAACGGCAGGCGCATGCAGACCTACAACCGCATCGTCATCCCCGACGACGGACTGCAACCGCCGCAGCGCTACCTCATCCAGCTGACGATCACGACCTACGCCGACGAGGCTGCGGCGCAAGGGCCCGACATCGAATCGATCATCAGTGGTTTCGACGTCGCGAAAAAGTGACCGTGCCGGCCGTGTGCGGGCTGGCCTAAGGTAGCGGCATGAGTGGATGGACCAGCGCCGACCTGCCCTCGTTTCGCGGCCGCCGGGTGATCGTCACCGGCGCCAACAGCGGGCTGGGCCTCGTCACCGCCCGTGAGCTCGCCAGGGTGGGCGCCAAGGTCACCGTCGCAGTGCGCAATCTGGAGAAGGGCACGGCAGCCGCCGAGACGATGACGGGCGGGCAGGTCGAGGTACGCAAGCTCGACCTGCAGGACCTGGCCTCGGTGCACGAGTTCGCCGACACCGTCGAGAGCGTCGACGTACTGGTCAACAATGCCGGCATCATGGCCGTCCCGCTCAGTCGCACCGTCGACGGTTTCGAGAGCCAGATCGGCACCAACCACCTGGGCCACTTCGCCCTGACCAACCTGCTGCTGCCCAAGGTCACCGACCGGGTGGTGACGGTGTCGTCGTTGATGCACTGGATCGGCAAGATCAGCCTGCGCGATCTGAACTGGAAGTCGCGGCCGTACTCGGCGTGGCTGGCTTACGGGCAATCCAAGCTGGCCAACCTGATGTTCACCTCCGAGTTGCAGCGGCGGCTGACGGCGTCGGGCTCGCAGGTCCGTGCGGTGGCCGCGCATCCCGGCTATTCGGCCACCAACCTGCAGGGCCAGACCGGAAACAAGCTCGGCGCCCGGATGATGGCCACCGCCAACCGGGTGTTCGCCACCGACGCCTCGTTCGGGGCCCGGCAGACGCTGTACGCGGTATCCCAGGACGTGCCCGGCGACAGCTTCATCGGGCCGCGGTTCGGCCAGTTCGGCCCCAGCCAACCCGGCGGACGCAGCCCGCTGGCCCGCAACGTCGCCACCCAGAAGGCGCTGTGGGAGCTGTCCGAGCAGCTCACCAAGACCACCTATCCGCTGTAGCTCCGCCCGCGCGATTTTTGCCGGAAGCATCGCGTTTGCTACCCTGACCTGGCGTCACGGCGAGGGTGGACCTTCTGGACCACCGTTATCGGCGGGAACTTCTCCAGGTGTTGTGCCCTTTGCCGTGCTGACGATTCGACCGCAGTACCGCAAACAGAGGAGCAAGACCATGGCCAAAAGCGCCCCCGCCCCCAACAAGCTGACCGCTTCCGTGCGTACCCGCACCGGCAAGGGCGCCTCGCGCCAGGCCCGTCGTGACGGCAAGGTGCCCACCGTGCTGTACGGCCACGGCACCGAGCCCCAGCACCTGGAGCTCAATGCCCGCGAGTTCGCCGCGGTGCTGCGCCACTCGGGCACCAACGCCGTGCTCACCCTCGACATCGAAGGTACCGAGCAGCTGGCCCTGACCAAGGCGCTGGACATCCACCCGATCCGCCGCAACATCCAGCACGCCGACCTGCTCGTGGTGCGTCGTGGCGAGAAGGTCAACGTCGAGGTCACCGTCGTCGTCGAGGGCGACGCGGCCCCGGGCACCCTGGTCACCCAGGACACCAACACCATCGAGATCGAGGCCGAGGCCCTGTCGATCCCCGAGCACCTGACCGTGTCGGTCGAGGGCGTCGAGGCCGGCACCCAGTTCCTGGCCGGCCAGATCGAACTGCCCTCCGGTGTGTCGCTGGTGTCGGATCCCGAGCTGCTCGTGGTCAACGTCGTCGAGGCCCCGAGCGCCGAGGCGCTGGAGGCCGAGGGCGCCGGCGAGACCGCCGAGGCCCCGGCTGAGGAGCCGGCTGCCGAGGTTGTCGAAGAGTCGGCCGAATAACGCCTTAGGACATCTGTATCGATGGCCGAGCCGCTGCTGGTGGTGGGCCTGGGGAATCCCGGGCCCGCCTACGCCAAGACCCGGCACAACGTCGGGTTCATGGTGGCCGATGTACTGGCCGCCCGCATCGGCTCGGCCTTCAAGGTGCACAAGAAATCCGGTGCCGAGGTGATCACCGGTCGGCTCGCCGGAACCCCGGTGGTGTTGGCCAAACCGCGGTGCTACATGAACGAGTCCGGTCGTCAGGTCGGCCCGTTGGCCAAGTTCTATTCGGTGCCGCCCGGCCGCATCGTGGTGATCCACGACGAACTCGACATCGACTTCGGTCGCATCCGGCTCAAGGTCGGTGGCGGCGAAGGCGGTCACAACGGGCTGCGCTCGGTGGCATCCGCGTTGGGCAGCAAGGACTTTCAGCGGGTCCGCATCGGGGTAGGACGCCCGCCGGGCCGCAAGGATCCCGCCGCGTTCGTGCTGGAGGCCTTCACCGCCGCCGAGCGCGCCGAGTTACCCACGATCTGCGAGCAGGCCGCCGACGCCACCGAGCTGCTGATCGCCCAAGGCCTGGAGCCGGCCCAGAACACCGTGCACGCCTGGTGATTCACCACTCGAACGGCCGGTCGAGGACCAGCGTGCGTTCGGCGTCGGGATACCACCCCTGCGGCGCATATTGGTCGGTGTGCAGATAGCACTGCACCCGTACCTCACGACTACCGGGACTGAACGTGAGCAGCCGACTGATCGGCAGGGTCGTGATCGGCATGTGATGGCGACTCAGTGACGCCACATTCATGAAATAGGTTCCGCCCCAAGCCTGCTCGATATGCGTCTTGCCGCCGTGGTTGTCGTCGGGGTGAGTGTGGGTGTGGCCGGCCAACCACAGCGCGACCGCGCCCGGATGGTCGGTGAGGTACCGCTCGAACGCCCCGGAATCAGGCTTGCCGCCGACCCAGTACAGGTACGACGCGCCCTGCGGCGTCCCCTCCAGGAAGGGCCGGTGGTAGTGCTCATGCAGCCTCCCTTCCGAATCCCGACGCACCCCCTCCCACTCCCCTGATGCCACCGTGGTGTCCTTGAGGACGTAGTGGTGCACCGTGATGATGATCGAATCGTGGTTCTGCTCAACCATGTTCGCCCACCACCGAAATGTGTCCTCGGAGACCACCCCGCCGGGGTTGCCGCCGAGGGTGCCGCGACCCACCGTCTGCGACGGCTCGTTGCGGTCACTGAGCATGAGGAACAGCACGTTACCGACGCGGAACGAATACCGTTCCCACGTCCCGGTCACCGGATACCGGCGGGATGTGGCGTCGACGCCGGAATACGGGGTGTGCTCACCGAGCGGGTCGATCCATTTCTGCCACCACCACGCGTCCGGTTCGGAAAGCCCGCTGCGGTCGTGGTTACCGCACACCGAGTACACGTCTTCACGCCGGTGTTTACGCATCACCGACAGTTGCCGCCGGACCTCCTGCCCCTCGGCATCGTCGGGCAGGCTGTGGTGCGCACCGGACATGTCTCCGACGTCCACGGCAATGTCCCAGTCGAACGGCGGCCCGCCGTGCGCACCACCGAATTCCGACTGACGGATGGCCTCGGCCAGGCTCTGCCGGCCGAACTGTTTGTCCGTACCGACGTGGGCGTCACCGAACGCCCACAACCGAAACTCACCGTCCTGCGTCGCCATCGCCGCTGAACCCTAGTGCCACAGGCTCACTCGAGTCGGGCATTGCACTCAGGCTGATTGCAACGGTGCCGGCCGGCTGTCGTAAGGATCGCCGCGATCGCCGTAAAGAAACCGTTCGGATGCACCCGCGGCCCACATCGGGCCGGTACACCCGAGATATGGACCGCATCCGACTATTGGCTCCACTGCTCGACGGGTCACGCGAGTGGGGCTGTCTCCAGGTCAAGCCCGGTCGCTGGGGTGCGACGTACTACCGCCTGGTGGTGTACCCGCCGGGCCTGAGCGTGCCCGAGCGCCGGCTGGTGCGGTTGGCCCGCGGTTGGCCGCTGTGGGGGATGCTGCTGTGGTTGCTGTGCCAACTGTGGCTGATCGGCGAGATATCGCCATGGGCGGCCTTCGGCGTTTCCACCGCGGTATTCGTCGCCACCGGGCTCGTCGCGCTCGGCCTGTCGGGCGGTGCGTACCACCGGGTCCAGACACTTTGCGTGACAGTGCTGGTCGGCGACGACGATCCACAGTCACGGATGGCACGAAATCGGTTGATCGCGCTGGCCGCAATACTCCTGCGAGCCGATGAGGACCGCGACCGTGGCGAGATCACCCGGGTGGACCACGAGCTGATCTGGTGGGAGGTCTACAACGATCTACAGACGAATGGCAACGCCGAGGCCCGGCAGGCCGGCTGATGTCAGATCTGCTCGAGGTGTTGTCGATGATGAGTGTCCCGGCGGCAATCCTGTTGACGTTGCGCTGGTATGTGATCCGCCAGAACCGAATTGCCGATGCCGCCGAAACGACGACCGACCCGCGGCTGCCGTCATCGCGGTGAAGGTGCCCAAAACGCCTCCGCGAGCGCGCATGTCAGAGCAGACACGCACGCTCGCGGCGCTGTGAAGTGAAACTGGTTGTGTCAGCGACGACCGCCGGGCATGCCCAGCCACGGGATGACCGGAATGTTGGCCGGCGGAGCCGTCGTGCCGGGGCGCGCCTTGATCGACGTGCTGCCGTTGGTGGTGCAGATGGTCTTGGTGGCCGTGTCCTGGCAGGTCGGTCGAGCGGACGCCATCGGCGCCGAAATCACCGACACTGCCGCCAGACCCGCCATCACGAAGGCAAACTTCCCGCGACCTGTCATCATGTCCTTCCCTTTCCGGGCTACGACCGCGATACCAGAGTGGTCATGCGCGAAACGCGCTGGCATCCGCTCGCTCATCAGGGGCAGGCCGATACGACAACGGGAGAATCCGCATCGAGCGGGGTGTTGTTCGCCGCTGCCCGGTTGAACGCATCCTGACGCGCGGCTTCCACGGTGGGCCCTGCGCCACCGGCCACAGCCCAGTTGCTGTCGCTGGCGACAGACACGATGCAGAGGTTGTCGTTGGTCACCTCATCGGCCGTGCAGTCCAGACCGCCGGCGTTTGTGCACGCCGCGATGACTGCCGACGAGGCCTCTTCGGCGGTGTCCCCCGTGGCTGTGAAACCCGCCAGGGTGCCTTCGAATTCACCGGTGCCCACGGCCGCGAAGATATCTTCGGGGTCGCCTTCCACATATCCACCCGGGCCACCCGCCCATGCGGTGCCCGCAGAGATCCCCGCGGCGATAACGCCCGCTCCGAGGATCGCCGAAAGCCATCGGGTATTGACCATTCCGGTCCTCTCCTAGAAGTAGTTCGGCGTCAGAATACACAGGAGAAGCCCAGTTCGCTTGCGGTCCAACGATGACGGGGTGTCATTTCCGAATGAAATGGCGCCCCGCGTGACTGTGCGTGAACAGCTGGCAAATTGCGGCGTGTCGCGCCGCAGACGCGCACGCTCGCGGTGGGAAAGGGGCGGGCTAGCCGGTGACGAGCGAGACCGAATTGGCGCGACGCAGCTTGCCCGACGGCGTCTTCGGGATACTGCCGGGCCCCAGCACGACGACGTTGCGCGGACGCATGTCGACCTCGGAGACCACCTCGTGCGCCACCTGATGCTCGATGCGACGCACCTCGGCGGGATCCTGCCAGGCGTTGGATTCGACTGCGACAGCGAAGGTTTCGCGTGAGTGCCCGGCATCCAGCCGCACCGCGACGGCGCAGCCGGGGCGTACGCCCTCGACGCGGCCGGCCGCACGTTCGATGTCGGTCGGGTAGATGTTGCGTCCGGCCATGATGATCACGTCCTTGACGCGACCGCACACCACGACGTTGCCCTCCTCGGTGATGTAACCGAGATCGCCGGTGTCATACCAGCCGTGCTCGTCCTGGGCCGGCAGGAAACCACCCATGGTGATGTAGCCGGGCGTCAGCGACTCCCCGCGCAGTTCGATGACGCCGACGCCGCGAGGCTGCATGACCTCACCGTTCTCGTCGACGACGCGGGCCTCCAGGTCGCGCAGCAGCGGCCCCAGGGACGCCAGCCGCTTGGTGTTGCCCTTGGTGGCAGGTACGGCGCGGCGCAGCGCGGCCAGCAGGTCGGCGTCGACCTCGTCGACCACCAGGCCGGCGTTGCACGGCGAGAACGACACCGCCAGACACGTTTCGGCCATGCCGTAGGCCGGCAGGATCGCCGAGGGCTTGAGCCCGAACGGTTTACCGGCGTCGATCAGATCTTCGACGTCGGCCGGCTCGACGGGCTCGGCACCCGACAGCGCGAACCGCAGCGTGGACAAGTCGTACTCACCCGGCTTGGCCTGGCGGCGCAGTCGCTTGGCGAACAGCGCGTAGGCGAAGTTGGGCGCCGCGGTCATGGTGCCCTTGTACTTGTCGATGAGCTTGGCCCACAGCAACGTATCGCGCAGGAAGTCCATCGGCGTGACCTTGACGAGCTCGGCGCCGAAATACATCGGGATGGTCAGGAAGCCGACCATGCCCATGTCGTGGAAGCAGGGCAGCCAGCTCACCATGACGTCCTTGTCGACGTCGTACTCCGCGCCGATGAACATCGCCTCGGCATTGGAGTGGATGTTGCGGTGGGTGATCTGCACGGCCTTGGGCGATCCGGTCGAGCCGGAGGTCAGCTGCATGAGCGCCAGATCGTCCTCGCCGGTCTCCACCGGGTCGATCGGGTCGGCGGCCAGCAGGTCGACCACCTTGAGCACCTTGATGCCCTTTTCTTCGAGCACCGGGATCGCGACCAGGAACGGCTCGGAGACGATGACCGCGTCGGCCTCGATCATGCCGATCACGTTCATGGTGTCCTCGGCCCACACCGCCAGGTCGGTACGCGGGGTCGGCTGGTGCAGCATCGTCAGGCTCGCGCCGCGCATCCACACGCCCTGGGCGGTCGGGGCGATCTCCACCGGGAAACCGGCCAGCACGCCCACGGCGTCACCGTGGCCGATACCCGCGGCGGCCAGGCCGCCGGCGATGCGCCGGGCCCGCTCGTGAACTTCACCCCAGGTGTGGCGAACCGGCTCGTGCGGTTCGCCGGTCACCATGCCGCGCGTGCTCTCCTGAGCATTGCGGAACATTTTCTCGGTGAATCTGCTCACGACGACCTCCTTGGCTTCCGCGGCACTGACACCGACGGCGCTACGCCCGGTGCTGATGCCCGGTTCTCCATGCTCCGCCCGCTGTGTAACGCTTGTGAGTAGGCGCGCGCACACGATTGGGCAGCAGTTATGTCTCGATTCGGTGATGCCGCAGGTCCGGGTACGCGGGTGTGCGACCGCCCGTGATCACGGGTGCCGGGCGCATAAGTCGCATCCGATGCGAAACCGCTAGCATTCACCGTCGATCATCTTAAGAGACCCTTAAGTAACTGGCCAAACCCTCGCAGTAATTGAGGTCTGCGTCACAGTCGGGTCCTCGCGGCATGGGTCGCGGCGCTGCCGGTCGCGCCGTTTTCTACTCAGCGGTCGCTCGGATTCGCCGTTGACCGCCCTGGCGTCGAAAACGGCACCGCAACCCGCACCGAGCCGGCGCACACCTACACCGACGGCGTCGGCGCCGGAACCACGCGGGCGCCGCTGACCGGCCCGCTGGCCACCCGCACCGTCCGGCACACCCCGGCCCCGGCCAGTTGCGCCCCGACATCCACCGCGGCGGTCGACGACGGGCACAGGAACGCACACGTCGGCCCCGATCCGGACACGATGCCCGCCAGTGCGCCGGCCTCCACCCCGGCCCGCAGGGTCCGGCGCAGATCGGGATACAGGCTCAATGCGGCCGGCTGCAGGTCATTGCCCAGCAGGGCGGCGAGTTCGGCCGGGTCACCGGAAGCCAGCGCCGCCAGCACCGGTTCTGGTTCCTCGACCCGTGGCGGGCCGCCGGTCGAGGTGTCCGCACGCAGCCGGTCCAGCTCGCCGAACACCTTGGGCGTGGACAGCCCCCGGTGCGCGAACGCCAGCACCCAGTGGAAGGTGTTGCGGGCCAGCACGGTGGCCAGCTCTTCGCCGCGGCCGGTGCCCAGCGCCGTGCCGCCGTGCAGCGCGAACGGCACATCGCTGCCCAGCTGGGCGGCCAGCGCGTGCAGATCGCGCCGGGGCACCCCGAGTTCCCACAGCGTGTTCATCGCCACCAGCACGGCCGCCGCGTCGGCACTGCCGCCGGCCATGCCCCCGGCCACCGGGATCGACTTCTCGATGCTGATCGCAACGTCTGGGGCACGGCCCACGTGTTCGGCCATCAGTTCGGCGGCCCGCCACGCCAGGTTGCGCTCGTCGGTGGGCACCGACTCCACGCCCTCCCCCGACACGGTCAGCGACAACACGTCGGCGTTGCGCACCGTCACCTCGTCCAGCAGCGACACGGCGTGGAACACCGTGGTGAGGTCGTGGTAGCCGTCGTCGCGCACATCGCCGACGGCCAGGTACAGGTTCACCTTGCCGGGGACGCGCACGCTGACCGAACCGGTGGGGACCCATTCGGAGGCGGTACTGCCGTCGGATGCTGACACGGCCACGACACTATCGCCGCCCACCGGTCGTTGTCGGTGAACTTAAGCTGAGACGATGCCCTCACCCGAGGTGATCGTCGCCGGATACACCGCGGCGGAAGTCATCGGCCGCGGCGGGTCGGCCGTGGTGTACCGGGCGAGAACCGCCGACGGGCACACCGTCGCGCTGAAGGTTCTCGATGATCAGCACCGCAGCCCGGACCACCTGGCTCGGCTGCAGCGGGTCTTCGACTTCGCCCGCCGGCTCGACCACCCCAACATCGTGACCGTGTACGCGGCGGGCCCAGGCTGGCTGGCCGCCGAGCTGCTCGACGGCGGCACGGTGAACAGCCTGCCGGGCGTTTCCGAGCGGCTCACCGCCCTGACCCAGATCGCCGGCGCGCTGGACCATGCGCACCGGCGCGGAATCGTGCACTGCGATGTCAAGCCGGCGAACATCATTGTGGATCAGCCGTTTTCGCGGGCGGTGCTGATCGACTTCGGAGTGGCGCATTCGATGGCCGAGGACGTCGCCGCCCGGCTGGCGCACAACACCTCACGGCTGAGCCTCGACCCGGCCCGCCGGATCACCCGTCAGGCCGCCGCCCCGCACCCGAATGTCGTGGCGTCGCTGCCCTATTCGGCACCTGAACTCCTCGCCGGCCGCGCGCCGACGGGAGCCACCGACCAGTACGCGCTGGCTTGCTCCGCCGTCGAGCTGCTGACCGGGTCACCACCGTTTGCCGCTGACGACGCGATAGGCATGATCGATCACCACATGAACAGCCGGCCACCGCGAATATCGCAGCGGTGCAACTGGATTCCGCCGGCGCTCGATCGGGTGGTGGCGACGGCGTTGGCCAAGGACGCCGATCGGCGTCACGCCTCGTGCGCAGAGTTCATGGGTCTGGTCAACGAGGCGTTGGGCCGCCCAACGTGAAGAAGATCGCGAAATTGTCGAGAAATCGCGCGATCTTCTTCACATTGGGCTCTAAAGGCTAGGCCTTCTGGGTCGCCTCGAGCTGCGTCGCCTCGAGTCGGGCTGCGGCCTCGGCCTGAGCCGCTGCCTCGCCCGCGGCCTCCTTGGCCCGCTGCAGGAGCCGCACGAAGTCGGCGATCCCGAGCGTCTCACCTCGACGCGACGGGTCGATGCTGGCAGCCAGCAGCCGCTCGGCCGACTCGTTGCCCGACCCGGCCCAATCGGCGAACGCATTGCGCGAGGTCTTGCGGCGCTGCGCGAAACCGATGTCGATGAGGCTGAACACCTCGTCGCGGAACGCGGTGTCCGTCGGCCACGGCGACGTCTCGTACCGGTCGATGCGCACCAAGCCCGAGTACACCCGCGGGATCGGCCAGAACACCGTCGGCGAGACCATCCCGTGCCTGCGCACGTTTCCGTAGAAACGCACCTTGGCGCTGGGCACCCCGTAGTCCTTGCCACCGGGTTCGGCCGCCAGCCGTTCGGCGACCTCGGCCTGCACCATGACCATCACCGTGCGAATCGACGGGAATTCGGCCAACAGGTGCAGGATCGCCGGCACGGCCACGTTGTACGGCAGGTTCGCCACGAGCGCGGTCGGCTGTTCGGCCAGATCGGACGGCATCAACGTCAGGACGTCCTGGTTGATGACGGTGAGCCGGTTGATCTCGCTGTGTGAGTGATCGGCGATGGTGGCCGGCAGTTGCTTGGCCAGGATCGGGTCGATCTCGACCGCGGTCACCTTCGCGCCGCGATCCAGCAGGGGCAAGGTCAGTGACCCGAGGCCCGGTCCGACCTCCAGCACATGGTCGTTCCGGTTGATCCCGGAAGCCGACACGATGCGCCGAACGGTGTTGGCATCATGAACAAAATTCTGGCCAAAGGCCTTGCGTGGTCGAAAGTCGATCTCTTTCGCCAAGCGTCGTATCTCGGTCCGCCCGAGCAGTCGAATAGTCAGCGCGCCCCAATCCTCCCACTACACACCGGCCAAGCTCCCCAGCCCTGCCGGGCTTGCGTCACCGTAGCAATCGCAATCTGCTCTTCTCTTGTCGCCAAATCGGCCCTCGGAGCATACCGCAGACCGCCCTGTCGCTCCCAGGTGTTCTGGTCGAATTGCACCCCGCCATAAAAACCGTTACCAGTGTTAATGGCCCAATTACCTCCCGCTTCGCACTGCGCGAGGGAGTCCCATTGAGCGCCGTTGGCGACCGGCGGAACTTCGGTGCCCGGCTTTGCTCCGACCCGCAGCACACCATCACGAGCCGGCGTGATTACGACATTGGCTACTGGCAGCCTGCCGGTCTCCACACCGTTCACCTTCGCCACGGCGTAGGTGACGTCCTGGGTGCCGGGTGCACCCGGATCCTCGACGATCTGGCGGCTCATGTTGAGCTCGACGTCTTCGATGCGCTTGTTGCCCGGGGCCAGCGGTATCCGCTCGGTCACCGAGGGTATGCAGATCCAGGTGACCCGTAAGCGCATCGAGAAGGTGAC
>NZ_LZJD01000186.1:0-7604 GCF_001666875.1 Mycobacterium sp. E802 | reverse complement strand
TCGAAGGCGGTGCCATCGGTGATTTGCGCGACCACACCTGCACTCTAAGGGCAACCGCGGCCGCAGATGCAGCAGAGCTCAGACCCCACTGTGACGTAAATCACAGTGGAACGTGTGGCAATACGGGCACGAATCATTTGGGGAATGCGTTCGACGCTGGTACAAACCTCTGCTGCAAGGTAAGGGAGGGGACACAGACGATGGCTACCGACTACGACGCCCCGCGGCGATCCGAAGCTGACGAGGTTTCCGAGGACTCGCTGGAAGAGCTCAAGGCGCGGCGCAACGAGGCGCAATCGGCCGTGGTGGATGTCGACGAATCGGAAACCGCCGAGTCGTTCGAGTTGCCCGGCGCAGACCTGTCCGGCGAAGAGCTGTCGGTGCGGGTGGTGCCGAAGCAGGCCGACGAGTTCACTTGCTCCAGCTGCTTTCTGGTGCATCACCGGAGCCGGCTGGCCAGTGAGAAGAACGGCGTGATGATCTGCACCGACTGCGCGGCCTGACAGCGGCTCAGCCGCTCAAGCCGGATTCGCGGCCCCGCCGCTGCAGTTTGATTCGCGGCTCAGCCGCTCACGCTGTATTCGCGGCCCCGCCGCTGCAGTTTGATTCGCGGCTCAGCCGCTCACGCTGTATTCGCGGCTCCGCCGCTCACGCTGTATTCGCGGCTCCGCCGCGGAGCGCCGCCAGGACCCGATCCGGACGCCGCGAACTGATCAACCAGTACGGCGTGGGGTCATCCGGATCGTCGAGGACGACCAGCACCAACGGGCCGATCCAGGCCCGGTGCACGACATAAGCGGCCGGATCGAGTTGACGCCCCAGCGCCGCCGATTTCGCCGACCGCGGCACCTCGGCGGTGCGCGAGACGACATCGGTCGGCAGATGCGCGTCACCGATCCACAACTCGGTGTCCCCGCCGGGGTGGCCCACCACCTTCAGCTCGGTCTTGCTGAACCACATCAGCACCGCCGCCGCCACGCCGAACAGCAGCACGTAGGGCAGCCATGCCGGAATGGCCGGCGCCGCCAGGCCGATCTCGAACGCAATCACCGCTGCCAGCACGGCAGCGGGCAGCGACCACCACCACGGCACCCACAAACGCTCGCGATAGTGAACGCTTTGGGTGGTTGCACGCGTGTCTGACACGCGGCTCAGAGTAATCTGTGACGTCGTGTCCACCTCTCTGGCGGTCGTCCGATTGGACCGCGAACTCCCGATGCCCAGCCGGGCGCACGATGGTGATGCGGGCGTAGACCTCTACAGCGCGCAGGATGTCGAACTGGCCCCCGGTCAGCGGGCGCTGGTACCCACCGGGATCGCCGTTGCCATCCCGCACGGCATGGTTGGGCTGGTCCATCCGCGGTCGGGATTGGCTGCCCGCGTGGGCCTTTCGATCGTCAACAGCCCGGGCACCATCGACGCCGGCTACCGCGGCGAGATCAAGATCTCGCTGATCAACCTCGACCCCGACACGCCGATCGTGGTCAACCGCGGTGACCGGATTGCCCAGCTGTTGGTTCAGCGGGTAGAACTGCCCGAGTTGGTTGAGGTGACCTCGTTCGACGAGGCCGGCCTGGCCGACACCACCCGTGGCGACGGCGGCCACGGCTCCTCCGGCGGACATGCGAGTTTGTGATGGCATTCGGAAAACACAAGAGCAACGCTTCGGCTGAAGACGCCGCTGACCGGCAGGAAGGTCAGCCGGTGGCTGATCCGTCCGCCTCGGCGGACGTCACCGACGACATCGATCAGGGGCCGTTCGACGTCGAGGACTTCGACGATCCGGCGGTTGCCGTGCAGGGTCGCCTCGACCTCGGCTCGGTACTGATCCCCATGCCCGACGGCGGGCAGGTCCAGGTCGAGCTCAACGAGGCCGGGGCACCCAGCGCGGTATGGGTGGTGACGCCCAACGGACGTTTCACCATCGCGGCCTACGCCGCGCCCAAGAGTGCGGGCCTGTGGCGTGAGGTGGCCGGTGAGCTCGCCGACTCGCTGCGCAAGGACGCGACCTCGGTCAGCATCCAGGACGGCCCGTGGGGACGCGAGGTCGTCGGCGTGGGCAACGGTGGCGTGGTGCGCTTCATCGGCGTCGACGGATACCGCTGGATGGTGCGCTGCGTGGTCAACGGTTCGCCGGAAACCATCGACGCGCTGGCCGACGAGGCTCGGACGTCGTTGGCCGACAGTGTGATTCGTCGGGGTGACACGCCGCTCCCGGTGCGCACGCCGCTGGCGGTGCAGCTGCCCGAGCCGATGGCGGCCCAACTGCGCGCCGCAGCACAACAGGCGGCGATGCAGCAAGCTGCCCAGCAGATGGCCGCCGCTCAGCCGCAGCCGTCGGAGCAGCCGCCGGCCGAACCGGCCGCGCGGCGCAGCGTCCAGGGATCGGCGATGCAGCAGCTTCGCACCATCACCGGCGGATAACCGGCGGAAAGCAGCTCCCTCAGCCGGCGACGGGCGCGTCGACCGCGTCCTGCAACGCCGCGACACAGGCGGCACCCAGCGCGCCGGTGTCGAGGCCCATCTGTTCGAGCGTGACGGAGCGCAAGGCTGCCTGCGGCGCTGCGGCCACCCACTCGTAGCCGACTTCGGCCGGATGCACAGGATCGTCGGTGGCCACCGCGACACCCATCGGCACCTTGAGCAGTTCGAGTTCGGCGCAGTCCGGCGCGCGGTAGCCGGCCGCTTCCTCCATCGCCGCGGGCAGCGTCGGCCACTGGCCCACCCAGGACCGGGCCAGCTCGTCGGCCAGCCACGGCATGCTGGCGGCCCGCATCTGTGTGATCGCGGACGCCAGGCCGTCCCGACGCAACAGATCGGCTGACTGCCGGGCCAGCAGGGCGGCCGGGGCGTGCTGGGACGAACCCGTCCACGGCGGCAGGGCGGCCAGCAGCGCCACTGTCCGAGTGGGATGGTCGAGTGCCCATCTGGCCGCGACCACTGCGCCGATCGACACGCCGCCGACCGCGATCGGGCCCGAGCGCGCCGCGTCGTCGAGTGCGTGCAGATAGCCCTCGATGAGCCGCTCCGGCGTCGGCGGCGGCGTCACCACAAGCGCGTCGAGGTCGTGCAGTGCCCCGGAAAACGCCCGGTAGACATAGTTGTCGTCGGACCCGGTCCCAGGCAGCAGAACGGTTGGGACACCACGCAGAATGACGCTCATCACATGATCGTGCCTGCCCCGTCAAATCGTCGGCGCGCCGACCCGTACCCCACGTGGCATTCGTCGAACAAGAGGTCTACCGTGGCGTTGGTTGGGCGGATTCACAGTGGATCCGCAGAAGGTCAGGAGAGGCCATGGCTACGGCCGAAGGGTATCTGCGCCGGCTCACGCGACGCCTGACGGAAGACCCCGAACAGCTTGATGTCGAAGTGCTCAGCGATGAAGCCGCGAACACCGGCGCGCTGAAGGCGATCGACGTTCAGCGCGGCCAGGAAGTGACGATGGTCGGCACCCTGCGCAGCGTCGAATGTAACGGCAAGGGGTGTTCTGGCGGCATCAAAGCCGAACTGTTCGACGGCACCGACTCGGTGCTGCTGGTGTGGTTGGGGCAGCGCCGCATCCCGGGTATCGAATCCGGGTGCACGCTGCGGGTCCACGGCCGCGTCGGCAAGCTGGAGAACGGCACCAAAGCGATCTACAACCCACGCTACGAAATCCAGAAGTGAGCCAGGCCGAGAACACAGGCACCGAGAACACAGGCAACGCACCTCAACCCCCCGAGAGCGAGCCGGCGCTGACTCCTGCCCATGGCGGCGGACGGGCCGTGCTGGACCAGATGGGCGGGGTCAGCGGTCTCATCTATTCGTCGCTGCCCGTGGTGGTGTTCGTCCCGGTGTCCACGGCGTTCGGGCTCGGGCCCGCGATCGCCGCAGCGCTCGGTGTGGCGACCCTCATTTTGATCTGGCGGCTGATCCGCCGCGAATCCGCGCAGCCCGCGGTGTCGGGTTTCTTCGCCGTAGGCGTCAGCGCGCTCATCGCGTATCTGGTCGGGGAGTCGAAAGGGTACTTCCTGCTTGGCATTTGGACATCACTGCTGTGGGCCGTGGTGTTCGGGGTCTCGGTGCTGATCCGCCGCCCGGTGGTCGGCTACATCTGGGGCTGGGTGAACACCCACGACCGGGAGTGGCGCAGTGTGCGTGGGGCCGTGGTGGCCTTCGACATCGCCACGCTGACCTGGGTCGCGGTGTTCGGGTCACGGTTTTTGGTGCAGGAGTACCTCTATGACGCCGACGAGACCGGTTGGCTGGGTTTCGCTCGGATCGCGATGGGCTGGCCGCTGACCGCCGTCGCGGCACTGGTGACCTATCTGGCCATCCGGGCCGCACAGCGTGCGGTGCACGCCGCCGAGGCGGCACCCGGCGTCGACTCCGATTAACGCGGCGCCGGACGCAGCAGCAGCTCGCGCAGTTCGTCCTCGGACTCGGTGACCGCGACGAACAGCAGTTCATCGCCGCCCTCCAGCGGCTCGTCGGACTCGGGCACGATCACCCGGGCGCCGCGCAGGATGGTCACCAGCGCGGTGTCGCGGGGTAGATCGAGGCGCTTGACTGGTTTGCCGCCCCAAGGCGTGTCGTCGGGCAGCGTGATCTCGACCAGGTTGGCCTGCCCCTTGCGGAACTCCATCAACCGGACCAGATCACCGACCGCCACGGCCTCCTCGACCAGTGAGGCCAGCATGCGCGGCGTCGACACCGCCACGTCGACGCCCCAGTTCTCGTCGAACAGCCACTCGTTGCGCGGATCGTTGACCCGGGCGACCACCCGGGGCACCGCGAACTCGGTCTTGGCCAGCAGGCTGACCACGACGTTGGCCTTGTCGTCACCCGTCGCCGCGATCACCACGTCGAATTCCTCGAGCTTGATCGACTCCATCATGGTGAGCTCGCAGGCATCACCCAGCCGCCAGTGCGCGGCCGGGATGGCGTCCTCGTCGATGTGGTCGGGGTTGCGTTCGAGCAGGGTCACGTCGTGGTTGCTCTCCAGCAACTCGCGGGCGATGGAACGACCTACAGCCCCCGCTCCGGCGATGGCAACTTTCATCAGTGGGACTCCAAGTCCTCGCTCGGCGGCAGCGCCGCGATCGCCAGCGCCTCGGCGATGTGGCCCGACACCGCGGCGACGTACACCTGGTCGCCGGCTTGGATCACGGTCTTCGGCTCGGGTAGATAACCGCTGCCGAACCGGATCATGAAGGCGACCCGGCCGCCGGTCGATGCCTCCAGCTCGGTGACCAGATGCCCGGCCCAGTCCTGGTGCAACGGGAGTTCGGCCACGCCCACGTTGCCCGAGGGGTCGCGCCATTTTGTGGTCTCGGTCTCTCTGGTCAGCACGTTGAGCAGGCGATCGGTGGTCCACGGCACCGTGGCCACGGTCGGGATGCCCAGCCGTTCGTAGACCGCGGCGCGTTTGGCGTCGTAGATCCGGGCCACCACGCGCTCGACACCGAACGTCTCGCGGGCCACCCGCGCCGAGATGATGTTGGAGTTGTCACCGGAGGAGACGGCGGCGAACGCACCGGCCTCTTCGATTCCGGCGCGTAGCAGGACATCGCGGTCGAAACCCATACCGAGCACACGTTCCCCGGCGAACTCCGGCGAAAGCCGATGGAACGCGGCGCTGTCGCGGTCGATCACCGCAACCTCGTGGCCGATGCGGGCCAGGCTGTCCGCGAGGGACGCGCCCACTCGACCGCACCCCATGACGACTACACGCACCCGACGGTCCTTTCCGGTCGCAGAGAAGTGCTGTTGCTCTATCCGTGTCCTCGAACGCTACAGCTTTGTGACGACTTTTCGTGTTCGGGCTTAGTCTTGGCTCTCGTGTCCAAGCTTTCGACGGCAGCGCGCCGGTTGGTACTGGGGCGGCCGTTCCGCAGCGACAAGCTCTCGCACACCCTGTTGCCCAAGCGGATCGCCCTGCCGGTGTTCGCCTCCGATGCCCTGTCCTCGGTGGCCTACGCGCCCGAGGAAGTCTTCCTGGTGCTGTCGGTGGCCGGCCTGACGGCTTACTCGCTCACCCCGTGGATCGGGTTGGCGGTGGCCGCCGTCATGCTGATCGTGATCGCCAGCTACCGGCAGAACGTGCATGCCTACCCGTCCGGTGGTGGTGATTACGAGGTCGTCACCACCAACCTCGGGCCCACCGCCGGTCTGACGGTGGCCAGCGCACTCATGGTGGATTACGTGCTGACGGTGGCGGTCTCCATGTCGTCGGCGATGTCGAACATCGGCTCGGCGGTGCCGTTTGTGGCGCAGCACAAGGTGTTGTTCGCGGTGGTGGCGATCCTGTTGTTGGCCTCGATGAATCTGCGCGGGCTGCGAGAGTCCGGGACCGCGTTCGCGATTCCCACCTATGCGTTCATGGTCGGCATGTTCGTCATGTTGGGTTGGGGGTTGTTCCAGATCTATGTTCTGGGTCACCCCTTGCGTGCGGAATCCGCCGGCTTCGAGATGCATCCCGAACACGGCGAGGTGTTGGGCTTCGCGCTCGTGTTCCTGGTGGCGCGCGCGTTCTCGTCGGGTTCGGCGGCGCTGACCGGGGTCGAGGCGATCAGCAACGGGGTGCCGGCCTTCCGGAAACCCAAGTCGCGTAACGCGGCAACCACCCTGCTGCTGCTCGGCGTGATCTCGGTGACACTGCTGATGGGCATCATCCTGCTGGCCAAGGCCACCGGGGTGAAGATCGCCGAGCGTCCGCACGAGCAACTGATCGGTGCACCTGCCGATTACCACCAGAAGACCTTGATCGCCCAGCTCGCCGATGCGGTGTTCCACGATTTCCCGGTCGGTCTGTATCTGATCGCCGGGGTGACCGCGCTGATCCTGATGTTGGCGGCCAACACCGCGTTCAACGGGTTCCCGGTCCTCGGTTCGATTTTGGCGCAGGACCGCTACCTGCCGCGGCAGCTGCACACCCGCGGTGATCGGCTGGCGTTCTCCAACGGCATCCTGTTCCTGGCGCTTGCGGCCATGGCGTTCGTGGTCGCGTTCCGGGCCGAGGTGACTGCGCTGATCCAGCTCTACATCGTCGGGGTGTTCGTCTCGTTCACGCTCAGCCAGATCGGCATGGTGCGGCACTGGACCCGGTTGTTGCGCACCGAGACCGATCCGGCGGTGCGCCGGAAGATGATGCGGTCGCGCATCATCAACGCCGTCGGGCTCACCGCCACGGGCGCGGTGCTGGTGGTCGTGGTGGTGACGAAGTTCGCCGCCGGCGCGTGGATCGCGATCCTGGCGATGAGTGCGCTGTTCGTGATCATGAAGCTGATCCACAAGCACTACGACACCGTCGCCCGCGAGCTCGACGCGCAGGACGAGAGCGAGGGCGGCGACATCGTGTTGCCGAGCCGCAACCATGCGGTGGTCCTGGTGTCCAAACTGCATCTGCCCACCAAGCGCGCGCTGGCATATGCCCGGGCCACCCGGCCGGACGTGCTCGAGGCGATCACGGTGAGCGTGGACGACGCCGAGACCCGCGCCCTGGTGCACCAGTGGGAGGACAGCGACATCAGCGTGCCGCTGAAGGTGATCGCCTCGCCCTACCGCGAAATCACGCGCCCGGTACTCGATTACGTCAAACGGGTGACGAAGGAATCGCCGCG
>NZ_LZJD01000185.1:0-103514 GCF_001666875.1 Mycobacterium sp. E802 | reverse complement strand
CGCCGCCGGCTTCGGCTTCAGCCGACTCGTCAGCACCTTCGTCGACCGCGTCCTCGCCAGCAGCGGCCGGCTCGTCCGATTCGCCGACGGCTTCGGCCTCGGCCTCGACCGCTTCGTCAGCGGGCTCATCGACGCCGTCCTGATCGTCGGGCTCCCCGTCCTCCTGGGCGGGCTGTTCCTCAGCGGTCTCGTCTTCGACGGCCTCTGCGGCTTCTTCCTCTGCCTCGTCTGACGCGTCGCCGGCTTCGGCTTCAGTTCCGGGCTCGCCGGCCTCATCAGCAGGCTCTGCGGACTCGTCCTCGTCGGGCTCGGTCGAGATCGCCTTCAGTTCGATCGCGGCGGCGGCTTCGGCCCCGTCGTCTTCACTGGCACCGACCTCGTCAGGATGCATGTGGTCGGCATCTTCGGCGTTCTCGTCGTCATCGTCCTGGCCGGCGACCGTCGCAGCGGCCACTACACCTGTGGTGGCCGCCGCGGCAACGAGCTCCTTGCCGAGCTCATCTACCGCCGCTTCGGCCTCTTCGTCTTCATCGCGCTTACCCGCCAAGGTCGCCGGGTCTTCCCGACCCTTGGTGGCCAGCATGATGTAGATGATTGCGCCGATGAAAACGAACGTCGAGGTGAAGGTATTGACCCGGATCCCGGCGAATTCGGTGGCCGGGTCACTGCGCATCAGTTCGACGAGGAAACGGCCCGCACAGTAGCCGGCCACGTAGAGCGCGAACAGCCGTCCGTGGCCGAGATTGAACCTACGGTCAGCCCAGATCAGCAGAGCGAAAACCAGGAGGTTCCAGAGCAACTCGTAAAGGAATGTGGGATGGACCACCCGCAGCACCTCACCGGTGGAAACCCCGTTGAGATAGTCGACGTTGCCGGCTGCATTGACGCGCTGATAGATCTCCAGACCCCACGGCAGCGTGGTGTCTCCGCCGTAGAGCTCCTGGTTGAAGTAGTTGCCGAGCCGGCCGATGGCCTGGGCCAGGATGATTCCAGGTGCAATCGCATCGCCGAAGGCAGGCAGCGGGATACCGCGGGTTCGGCAGCCGATCCAGGCGCCGACACCGCCCAACGCGACGGCGCCCCAGATACCCAAACCGCCTTCCCATACCTGGAATGCCGCGCCGAGTCCCTTGCCGCCGGGACCGAAGTAGGTCGGCCAGTCCGTCAGGACGTGATAGAGCCGGCCGCCGACGAGTCCGAAAGGCACCGCCCACAAGGCGATGTCATAGATGACGCCGGCTTCACCGCCCCGCGCTTGCCAACGTCGGTCGCCGATGATCAGCGCGGCGACGATGCCGACGATGATGCACAGCGCGTATGCGCGGATCGGCACCGGGCCCAGATGCCAGACGCCCTGTGACGGGCTGGGCAAATACGCGAGCACGGTAGTGGTCAAGCTGAGATCCTCTGCCTAACGCCGTTGGCCAGTTCCTCGGTGAGGCGACGCACCGCATCCAGTCCGTCGCTGAGGGCCGACACCAGAGCCGACCCGACGATCACGCCGTCGGCGTATGCACCGATCTCGGCTGCCTGCTGTCCCGACCGCACACCGAGTCCGACCCCGACCGGGATGTCGGACACTTCTTTGACGCGGCGCACCAGTTCTGGGGCCGCGTTCGAGACAACGTCACGGGCCCCGGTCACGCCCATGGTGGAGGCGGCGTAGATGAAACCTCGCGACGCCTTCACCGTGGCCGCGAGCCGCTCCGGCGTCGAGGACGGGGCGACGAGGAAGATCCGGTCGAGGCCGTGAGCCTCGGACGCCGCGATCCAATCGTCGGCCTCCTCGGGGATCAGATCGGGTGTGATCAAGCCGTAGCCACCGGCCGAGGCCAGATCGCGGGCGAATGCGTCAACACCCTTGCGCAACACCGGGTTCCAGTAGGTCATCACCACCGCGCGACCGCCGGCATTGCTGATCGCCTCGACCGCGGTCAGGGTGTCACGCACCCGTACCCCGCCGGCCAGCGCAGCCTCAGCGGCAGCGGCGATGGTCGGTCCGTCCATCCCGGGGTCCGAGTACGGCACGCCGACTTCCACCAGATCGCAACCGGATTCGACCATTGCCGTCATCGCGGCGATCGACGTCTGCACATCGGGAAAACCCGTCGGCAAGTAGCCGATCAGTGCGGCGCGGCCTTCGGCCCGGCAGCCGTCGAACAACTCTGCAAGCCGGCTCATTCGGCGCTCCCCTCGTCGAGCAGTCCGAACCACTTGGCCGCCGTCGCGACGTCTTTGTCACCGCGTCCGGACAAGTTGACCACGATGATCGAGCCGCTGCCGAGTTCTTTACCGAGTTTGAGTGCTCCGGCCACCGCGTGGGCCGATTCGATCGCCGGAATGATGCCCTCGCAGCGACACAGCAGGGAGAAGGCGTCCATGGCCTCGGTGTCGGTGACCGGGCGGTACTCCGCGCGGCCGGTGTCCTTGAGGAAGGCATGTTCCGGGCCGACACCCGGGTAGTCCAATCCTGCTGAGATGGAATGCGATTCGATCGTCTGACCGTCCTCGTCCTGCAGCAGATAGGAGAACGATCCCTGGAAGGCACCCGGCGAGCCACCGGCGAAGGTTGCGGCGTGGCGCCCGGTCTCGACACCGTCACCTGCGGCCTCGAAACCGACCAACCGCACCGCTGGATCGTCGATGAAGGCGTGGAAAACGCCGATGGCATTCGAGCCGCCACCGACACATGCGGTCACCGCGTCCGGGAGCCGGCCGGCCTGGTCGAGAACCTGTGCCCGTGCCTCCATGCCGATGATGCGCTGGAAATCGCGAACCATGAGCGGGAACGGATGCGGGCCCGCCGCCGTCCCGAAGCAGTAATAGGTGTTGTCGGCGTTGGTGACCCAGTCGCGGAACGCCTCGTTGATCGCGTCCTTGAGGGTCTTGGACCCGGCCTCGACCGAGACCACCGTGGCCCCGAGCAACCGCATCCGCGCGACGTTGAGCGCCTGGCGGGCGGTGTCCACCGCGCCCATGTAGATGATGCATTCGAGGCCGAGCAGCGCACACGCGGTCGCGGTGGCCACGCCGTGCTGACCGGCGCCGGTCTCGGCGATGACGCGGGTTTTACCCATCTGGCGGGCCAGCAGGGCCTGCCCGAGGACGTTGTTGATCTTGTGCGAACCGGTGTGGTTCAGGTCTTCCCGTTTGAGGAAAAGCCGCGCGCCGCCGGCATGCTCGGACAGCCGGGTCGCCTCGTACAGCGGAGAGGGCCTGCCGCTGTAGTGCCGCTGCAACCGGTCGAGCTCATCGAGGAACGTCTGATCACCACGGGACTTCTCGTATGCCGAAGTGACTTCCTCGATCACCGCCATCAGCGCCTCGGGAACCAATCGGCCACCGTAGGCACCGAAGTGACCCCGAGCGTCGGGATCGTGAACGGTGGGCTCGGCAACGCCTGCGCTGGACCGGGGCAACTCAGGCCCCGAGAGATCCGCCATCAAAATGCCTTTTCGTGCAAGCGGCTCACTGCCTGGTTCAGCGAGCCGGTTTCGGGCAGGACGGGTGTGTGCCGGCGGTAACCAGGTCGGCGACCGCGGTGCGGGGATCGCCGCTGGTGACAAGCCCCTCACCGACCAACACAGCATCAGCACCCGCGCCGGCGTACGCCAGCAGATCAGCGGTTCCACGGACGCCGGACTCCGCGACGCGGATGACATTGCTCGGCAAGCCAGGAGCGATACGGCCGAAGCAGTTGCGGTCGACGTTCAGCGTCTTGAGGTCCCGGGCATTGACGCCGATCACGGTGGCCCCGGCGCTCAGGGCGCGGTCGGCCTCCTCCTCGGTGTGCACCTCCACAAGTGCCGTCATGCCAAGGGATTCCGTGCGCTCCAGCAGTGATTCGAGCACCGACTGCTCCAACGCGGCCACAATCAGCAACAACATGTCGGCGCCGTGCGCTCGCGCCTCGTGGATCTGGTAGGGCTTGACGATAAAGTCCTTGCGCAGCACCGGAATTGACACTGCGGCCCGCACCGCGTCCAGGTCGGCCAGGGAGCCGTTGAACCTGCGCTGCTCGGTGAGCACGCTGATCACCCGCGCGCCGCCGGCCTCGTACGCCTGTGCCAACTCGGCCGGGTCGGCGATATTGGCCAATTCACCCCGCGACGGGCTGGCTCGCTTCACCTCTGCGATGACGGCAATTCCCGGTTCCCGCAACGCCGCCATCACGTTGAGCGGAGGGGGTGCGTCCTGGGCCCGCGCCTTGATGTCAGCCAGGCTGATCACGGCCTCGCGGGCGGCTACGTCGGCGCGGACTCCCTCGATGATGGAGTCGAGCACTGTGGCCGAACTCATCGCCCGTCGGTTCCTTTCTGGTGCCTCCGGGCCGGTCCCGGTTGCCCTCCCTCGAAGGGTAGCCGTCGCCACTCCTTCAGCTTTCACCGGCCCTTATTGTCTCGAATCACTGCCGTCGCCGGTCGGATCTTGCCCTTCGTCGAGCGCATCCCACAGCATTCGCTCCGACATCGGCTCGTCACCGTCGTCGCGCTTGACCGCATCGCGCCGTGCGGCCGGCGTGGCGTAGCGGCCCGCAACCCCACGTTTGGCGCTGTTGGCGGACCGCATCAGCAACACCGCACCTGCCAGCGCACACACCGCGGCGACCAGGGTCAGCACCGCCCCGCCATACGAACGGGTTGTCCCGGTGAGCTCAGCGACCGGGACGAAGGCCAGGTCAGCGGCTCGAACCGCGACATCTTTGACCACCCACAAACTGATTGCCAGGTACCCCATGCCGGCACTGGCCACGGCGATCAGCAGGGCCAGCAACCGCAGGGGCCAGCCGCGCACGGCCAGCGCGGCGACGGCTGCCGCCAGCACCAGCAACGCCAGCGGAATCAGCGCCGTCGACCACGACGCGCCCGTCAGCGTGGACGTTTTGGGTTGGCCGAGGCCGTCAAACGAGCGCACTTCGACCCAGGTCATCCGAGACGCCACCCACAGCAGCACGGCTGACACGACGAAGAGTCCCTGCGCCGCCCGCGTCACGGTTCGGCCAATGTGTCGGCGGCAGCAATGGCGTTGAGCACGGCTTTGGCCTTGTTCGCCGACTCGTTGTACTCGTAGGGGCCGTTGGAGTCGGCCACGACTCCCCCGCCGGCCTGCACGTAGGCCGTGCCGTTGCGCATCAGCGCGGTGCGGATGGCGATGGCGAAGTCCGCGTTGCCGGCGAAATCGAGGTAACCGAGCACTCCGCCGTAGAGGCCGCGTCGAGTCTTCTCGACCTCCTCGATCAGCTCCATCGCCCGCACCTTGGGCGCCCCGGACAGGGTGCCCGCCGGGAAGCAGGCGGTAACCGCGTCCAAGGCGGTCTTGTCCGCGGCGAGCTCACCGGTCACGGTCGACACCAGGTGCATCACGTGGCTGTACCGCTCGATGTGGCTGTAGTCCTCGACGCGGACTGTGCCGGGGCGGCATACCCGGCCCAGATCGTTGCGCCCCAGGTCGACCAGCATCAGATGCTCGGCGCGTTCCTTGTCGTCGGCCAGCAGCTCCTTTTCGAGCAGCACGTCTTCTTCCTCGGTGGCACCGCGCCAGCGGGTCCCGGCAATCGGGTGGGTTGTCGCCCGACCGTCTTTCACCGTGACCAACGCCTCGGGACTGGAGCCGACCACCGAGAAATCCAGCCCTCCCTCGGCGTCGGGGACGTTGAGCAGGTACATGTACGGGCTGGGGTTGGTCACCCGCAGCATGCGGTACACGTCCAGCGGATCGGCAGCGGTATCCATCTCGAACCGCTGTGACGGCACCACCTGGAAGGCTTCGCCTGCTTCGATATCGCCGACGAGCTTTTCGACGATTGCGGTGTACTCCTCGACGGTGCGCTGGGCCCGATGCTCGGGGGCCGGCCGGCTGAAGGTCGCCACTGCCGACGGCAGCGGCTGCCCCAGCGCTGCGGTCATCACATCGAGGCGTCGCACCGCATCCTCATAGGCCTCGTCGACGCGTTCGTCGGTGCCGTTCCAGTTCACCGCGTTGGCGATCAGGGTGATGGTGCCCTCGTGGTGGTCGACCGCGGCAATGTCGGTGGCCAACAGCAGCACCATGTCCGGCAGGCCAAGATCGTCGACCGCCAACTCCGGCAGGCGTTCCAGCCGACGCACCATGTCGTAGGCGAAGTACCCGACCAAACCCGAGGACAGCGGCGGCAGATCTGGCACCGCCTCGGTCTGCAGCAGCTCCAGGGTGGCTCGCAAGGCGGCCAACGGCTCCCCTCCGCTGGGCGCGTCTTTGGGGGCGGTCCCCAGCCACACGGCTTCGTCGCCGCGCACCGTGAGCGCCGAGGGCGAGCCGGCACCGATGAACGACCACCGCGACCACGACCGGCCGTTCTCGGCCGATTCCAGCAGGAACGTGCCCGGGCGGTTGGCGGCAAGCTTGCGATACGCCGACAGCGGTGTCTCACTGTCGGCCAGCACCTTGCGGGTCACCGGGACCACGCGATGCCCGGCGGCCAGCGCCCGGAAATCCTCCCGTGACGTGGTGCGGGTGAGGCTGTCGGGGGTGGTTTGCACAGACCAATCCTCCCAGATGGACCGAGCAGCACTGGCATGCAGACGGCGTAGCGTGAGCGACCATGACACAGATCAGGACGGGTGACACCGCTCCCGAGTTCGAACTCCCGGACCAGACCGGCACGATCCGCAGCCTGACCAGCCTGCTGGCCGACGGACCGGTCGTGCTGTTCTTCTATCCGGCGGCCATGACTCCCGGATGCACCAAGGAGGCATGTCACTTCCGCGATCTGGCCGGCGAGTTCGCCGCGGCCGGTGCGAACCGGGTCGGCATCAGCACCGACCCGGTCGCCAAGCAGGCGAAATTCGCCGACATCCAGAACTTCGACTATCCGTTGCTCTCGGATGCCGAGGGCACGGTGGCCGCCCAGTTCGGCGTCAAGCGTGGCCTGCTCGGCAAGCTCATGCCGGTCAAGCGGACCACCTTCGTCATCGACACCGACCGCACCGTCCTGGCGGTGATCTCCAGCGAGATCAGCATGGACACCCACGCCGACAAGGCGCTGGAAGTGCTCAAGGCGCGTTGACCGCCCGCAGCACCGCCGCCATCGACGCCGCGAGTACCGAATCGCTGCGACCGCACGCCCATCCGGTGCGAACTCCCGATCGATACTCCAGATAGCTGACGGCAGTGCTGCCGACGGATTGTTGGGTCAGGCTCAACACCTGCACCGGATGGCCGATCTCGGCCAGTGCCGCGCACAGCGCGTCGACCGGACCGATGCCGCGGTGGCTGCTGGTGGTGGTGCGACCGTCGCAGACCAAGGTCAGGTCGGTCACCGCCGCCGCGCCGTCACCACCGGTGTGCCAGTCCTTGAGTTGCACCGGGCCGGACGGATCCAGGTAGGCCGCCTCGAACAGGTCGAACAGTTCTGCGGCAGTCACCTCCGCACCGCTTTCATCCGTGTGGGCCTGGACGTGACGGGCGAAATCGATCTGCAGCCGACGCGGCAGGTCCAGCCCGTACTCGGTGGCCAGCAGATAGGCGATGCCACCCTTGCCCGATTGGGAATTCACCCGGATCACCGCATCGTAGGTGCGGCCGATGTCGGCCGGGTCGATCGGCAGATACGGTACTCGCCAATCGATTTCGTTCTCCGGTTGACCGGTGGCGACGGCCCTTGCTCGATGTTCGGCGAAGCCCTTCTTGATCGCATCCTGGTGCGTCCCGGAGAACGCCGTGTGCACCATGTCCCCGACATACGGGTGCCGTTCGTGGATCGGCATGCGGGTGCAATAGCTCACGGTTCGCGCGATCTCGTCGATGTCGGAGAAGTCGATCATCGGATCCACGCCCTGGGCATGCAGATTCAGCGCCAGGGTGGCGATGTCGACGTTGCCGGTGCGTTCGCCGTTGCCGAACACGCAGCCCTCCACCCGCTGCGCACCGGCCAGCACGGCGAGCTCCGCGCAGGCGATGCCGGTGCCCCGGTCGTTGTGCGGATGTACCGACAGGATGACGCTGTCGCGGCGGGACACGTTGCGGTGCATGTATTCGATCTGATCGGCGTAGACGTTGGGGGTGGCGATCTCGACCGTGGCCGGCAGGTTCAGGATGACGGGGTGGTCGGGGCTGGCCTGCCATAGCTCGGTCACCGCGTCGCACAACTCCAGCACGTAGTCGGGCTCGGTGAGGTTGAACACCTCCGGGGAGAACTCGAACCGCACATTCGGGATGCCGTCGGTGAACTCGAGGACGTCACGGGCGCCGGCATAGATGAGCTGGCTCAGCTCGCCCCTGTCCTTGCCCAGCACAATGTCGCGCCAGGTAGGCGCGGTGGCGGTGTACATGTGGATGACGACGTCGTTGCCGATGCCGCGTACCGAGCCCACGGTCCGTTCGATCAGGTCGCGACGCGCCGGGACGAACACCACGATGGTGACGTCCGGCGGGGCGATGTCGGACTCAACCAGCAGGCGGACGAAGTCGAAGTCGGTCTGCGAGGCGGACGGGTAGCCCACCTCGATCTCCTTGTAGCCCATGGCCACCAGCAGCTCGAAGAACCGGCGCTTGCGGGCGGGGTCCATCGGCTCGGCCAGCGCCTGGTTGCCGTCGCGCAGGTCCACCGGCACCCACAGGGGTGCGGCTTCGATCCGGGCGGTGGGCCAATGACGTTGAACCAGTGGAACTTCGACGCGCTCGTAGACGCTGGTGTAGCGGTGCGACGGCATTTGCGAATGCCGCTGCCGGTTCCACGTCGGTGCGGTGGCCGGGATTTCCCCCGCCGGGGTGCTGATGGTGGGAAATGCAGAAGTGCTCATGTGAGGGTGCCTTCGGTCGGATTGGAGTTCGACCGGCGCGACACAGCCCCACGGCAGGGGGCCGGTCGATTCAGGCCCCGCCGCGGCGGCTAAGCAGGAGGACGCGCGTCATGATGGTTAGACTGTACACAACTCCTCAGACAAGTAGATAGGTTTCGATGACCTCCCAAGTTCAGCGTCACCCGCTGGCCGCCCAGACGGCCCAGCTTCTGCTGGCCCGAATTCGACAGGGCGAATGGCCGCTGGGCCATCGGCTTCCCGGCGAGACGACCCTGGCCGCGCAGCTCGGCGTCGGCCGTTCCACCTTGCGCGAAGCCATCCGTGAACTGTCCGGCAAAGGCGTGCTCGAAAGTCGTCAGGGCGCCGGGGTGTTCGTGACGGCGCTGGACGCCACCGAAGACTGGGACACCGTGCTGCGCCGGGCGACCATCGTCTCGGTGATCGAGGCCCGCATCGCCATCGAGGCCGAGGCCGCCGCATTGGCCGCGAATCGCCGCACGCCCGCCGATATGCGCGCGATCCGCCGCACGCTGGCCGCCCGCGGTGTGGTGGGTCAATCGGTACCCGATCATGTGGATGCGGACATGGCGTTTCACCGCACAGTGATCGCCGCCGCCCATAACGAGGTACTGATCCAGCTGTTCGACGCGTTCCTGCCGCGGCTGCGGTTGGCGATGATCGACATGCTCAGGATCCGGCCGATTGCCTCCGAGCCGTGCGATCACGAGCTCCATCAGCGGTTGGCCGAGGCGATCGTCGACCGCGATCCCGAGGCCGCCGCGGCGGCCAGCAGAACCCATCTGAGCTCGTTGAAGGAGTCTTTCGCATGACCCCGGTCCTCGACATCGCCGATGTGACCTTCCGCCGCGACGGCAAACAGATCATCGACGGCATCTCGCTGACGGTGCAGTCCGGTGAGCACTGGGCGCTGCTTGGCCCCAACGGCGCCGGCAAGAGCACGCTGCTGGGTTTCTGTGCAGCGGTGACGTTTCCGACGTCGGGTACCGTGCACGTGCTCGGCGGCCAGATGGGTCGCACCGATCTGGCCGTGCTGCGCCGCTCGATCGGGCACGTGAATCCCCGGCACCGCCTGCAGTACCCACTCACCGTCCGCGAGGTGGTGCTCACCGGGATCACCGCCACCATCGACATCGCGGCGCACTGGACGCCGACGGCCGAGCAGGTGCGCCGAGCCGACGACCTGATCGACACCGTGGGACTGTCCGCGCGGGCCGACGCGATCTGGCCGACGCTATCCCAGGGGGAACGAGGCCGCACCCTCATCGCGCGCGCTCTGATCTCCGACCCTCAGCTGCTGTTGCTCGACGAGCCGACCACCGGCCTGGACGTGGCCGCCCGTGAGCAACTGTTGGAAACTCTTGACACCCTGGATGATTCACATCCGGAGATGGCCTCGATCCTGGTCACCCATCACCTCGAGGAGCTGCCCACGACCACCACGCACGCGCTGTTGATCGCCCACGGCCGCACCGTGGCCAGCGGACCGGCCCGCGATGTCGTCACCACCGACCACGTCAGTGAGGCGTTCGACCATCCCGTGGTGGTGGGCTATCACGACGGGCGGTGGAGCGCACGGGCCAAGGCCAGCTCGCGGGTCTTGTAGTCGTCGCTCAGGCTTCGGCCGGGGTGTTGCGACGCCGGCGGGCCTCACGGTGCCGGGTCACCGGCGTGGTGTCGATGACGCGGTTGACCATCGTCGCCAGAAAGCGCGACGGCTGCAATTCCGGCGGCACCGTGTCATGGCGGATGGCGATGTCGGGTAGTGCGGCCATCGCTTCGTCGACAGCTGCGGTGGCGACATCCACGATCTCGAAAAGAGCGTCGGGCTCGGCCTTTTCGATGCTGTCCACCTCTTCGTCCGCCGCTTCGGCGGGCCTGTCGAGGTCGTAGTCGATCATCACCAGGGCCACGGCGTGATAGGCGTCGTCCTCGGTGCCGAGCTTGCCCAGCAGGTCGATGAGCCATTCGGCCTTGTCCGGTTCGGTGCTGAGGATCGTCGAACGCAGGCCGTAGACAAACCCGAGAGCGGCCATCGGGTGACGCAGCCGCAGGTTCTTGGCGTCGCCGTAGCTTTCCTCGACCCGGTTGGCGGCGTTCTTGCCGAAGCTGGAATCCATCCGCTTGGTGCTGATGAGCAATTCCGGACCGGTGTCCCAGTCCGACATCACCACGTCGACCTGCTTCATATAGTGCTTGCCCAGTACGCTGGCACTTGACGCGGCAACGCCTTTCATCGACCGGCGCAGCCGTTGCTCGATCAACTGGCGTTCCTTCTGTGGCAGCGCTTCGAGAAGGTTGGCGATGGCGCTGGGCATGATGCGCGGATCGGTGGCTCGCGGCCAGACCGCGTCCGGGTCGAAACCGGCCCGCCGCAACTCGTAGGCCAGCCACACATCCAACGCCAGTGCCGGAACCCCGGTGGTCGACGGCGCATCGAGATACAACGGCACGCCGAGTAGCTTGCGCAACACCCGGAAGTCGGGAACGAAGCTCAGCTCCCCCGCAGTGCGTACCCAGGGATTGGTGTGCGTGCCCTCCGGCGCCGCGTCGGCCACGATGCGGTCGAAGATGGCCCACGCGGTGGCCTTGGTCGAGGGTTCAGCGGGCACGCCGAGACCTTACCGTCCGCCGCGTCGCCAACGAATCGCGCGCCGTCCGAACGGGTTCCAGGGCGACGTGGTGCGCCAGGCTCAACGCGTCATCGACGATGTGGGTCGCCTCGAGTAGTTGGCCGCGCTCCAACAGCACCCCGACGCGCCGGCGTACGGCTCGCAATTCATCGGCGCGAGCGGCCACCAGCTCGGGTGACGGAACCAACCAGCGGTCGGCCTCACGCGGTTCGATCTTGAGAATTCCGCCGCCGTAGGAGCGGCCGACGATCTCGGCGTGCAGAACCGTCACCGAATTCAACGCGGCCAATCCCAATAGGTCGCGACCCACGGAGCGCACGTCGTCCTGCAGATACACGCCGTGCACCGAGTTGAGGTGGTGTGCCTTGGCCCGATTGCTGACCAACCGCGGGGTGTCGGCATTCATACACGTCAGCAGCAGGTCGGCCGGCCGTACCAGCGGCACCAGATACCACGGCTGACGCACCCGGCACTTGTAGGCCAGATGCACCCCGGCGGCGTGCCCGGCGTCGATGTAGCGCTGTGCGGGTGCTGACGGGGTGCCGGCCGGCCGGAACAGGTGAATGGAGCGGCCGTCCTCCCCCAGCTTCATCAGCTGCTCGGTGGTCAGCGTCAGGCCACGAAGGTGCGCACTGCCCGGCGGGGACAGCGGTAGCAGATCGGTGCGCCGCAGCCCCAGTTCTCGTACGCGATCTGGGGACAGCGCGAAGAAGCTGTTGTTGCCCGTGACCATACCCAGCGTGGTGTCACCCCAGGTCTCCAGCGTGGTGAACTGCCCGCTGTCGTGCAGACCGTGGAGCGCATCCACCGGTGCGTTGCCGATCAGGCCGCTGACCCATTTGTCGGCGGGATCGCGGGGCGACCAACGACGTTGCGCCAGTTCAGATGTCAGGGAGTCAGCATTGCGGGCCCGGTGAATGACGGCGTGACCGGTCGGCCCGCCGCCGTAGCCGTCGGCCAGGAGCAGGACGACGTCGGCCTCGGCCTCGGGGAACACCTGCTCGTCGAACATCACCAACTCGACGCTGGCGAACCGGTCGAAGAGGAACTTGCGCACGGCCGCCGCATAGTTGACGCTCAGCAGTTCGGCCGGCAGTACGAGGGCCAAACGCCCGCCCGGCTTGAGGAACAGCGCGGCATGCACGGTAAACGCGGCCCAGCTCGAGGCCAGCCCAGACAGGGTGACGCCCGCCTTGAGTGCGGCACAGCGCGACTGCGCCCGGGTGGCACCCCGGAACTCCTGGTAGCGGATGTAGGGCGGGTTGCCGATCACGGCGGTGTACTCGGCCCGCGGGTCGATTGTGAAGAAGTCGGCCGTCCTGATGCGGGCCGTGCCGCCGGCGGCGGCAACGCGCTTGCGCGCGGTGGTGGCGCTGGCCGCATGAAGTTCCACCCCGTCGACCCTTGGCAGGTCAGTCCCCAATTCGGCCAGCCGGGTGACCGCCTCGACCACGAACGCCGCCTCCCCGGCCGCAGGTTCGAAGACCTCATCGTCAGCGGACCGGATTGCCCACCGGGTCAGATACCGCGTGATCTCGGGCGGGGTGAAAAACGCACCGCGCGCTTTGCGGGTCGCGGCGGTGTCAGTCACCCCGTCATTGTTGCCGATGACACCGACAAGTTCAGACACCGCAACGCCCGATAGCGGGTGATACAGACAGGCTCAACTCAGAACCATGGTTCGTCGGGGACGGCGTCTAATGCGGGTGAGGGTTTCCAGGTCGCGGGGAGGTTCTCGGGTTCGGGTGGTAGTAGTTTGATTCACGGCGAACTGGCTGGAACTGAGGTCGTGACCGTTGAACAGGAGCTCGCCGCAGCGTGTGATCGAGTTTCAGCGGATCGGCGTGCCATCGATGCTGGTAGGGCATGGTGAAACGACTTGCCACAGGAGTAACTGGTTGCGGTCTACATATCCACGGCGTAGCATGCACTGCGACGGGCCCAACGGGTCGACTGTCTTGCTCTCGGTTCTTCTCCTGCGGCTTCTCCGCATCTACCGCTAATCGCTGGCGTCTCGTCGCCTTTGGCTAGTTTTCCACAGCTGAATATCTTGCGTCTGACAGTTGGCGGCCTGCGACATTTGCATCCGGCTTCTTGCGTTCACTCCTCCCGGTGTCGACTCGGTAAACCCTTGAGTCGAAAGGTTGAGGTGGATGAGCAAACGCCTTCTGGCTGCGACAGCAGTCACACTGGCGCTTCTGATCGCGTTCGTGGTGGACCCTGCATTGGTCCCGCACGTTCTGATCGCTCTCTTCATCTTTGCTGTGCAGGAGTTCCTGCACACAGATGACTGACGAGCTCGAACAGTTCGTGGAGCGCGATAACCAATGACGATCGGTCCTCTGACCGTCATCGGCGTTACAGAAAGCCCTCCTACGGCTTACACCCTCAGCAGGCTGGCGGTGTGAGCTAGGACACTGCAAAGAGCCGCCCCGTCTTTGAGTCGGGGCGGCTCTCCGCGGTTTAAAGTGCGTGAATGGAAAACCTGGTGTTGGTGGAACTGTCCCGCGCCTTCGCGGGTAGCGAACTTGGACTGGTCGAGGCGGCACAGCAGTCACTCACCCCAGCACCCAAGATTGTGGTTGTTGGATTAGAACCCCAGCGCGAGCTCCTCAACAGCCCGGACATTACTTTCGAAGTGACCGATGGCTACGACGCAAATGTGCAGCAAGCGGTCGCCAAAGCTATCAGTGAATACGGTGAGGGACGGACATGCACGGTCTATTCCTTTCATCCCGAGATCTCGAGCGGTCGATCTCCGATATTGGAGCCACTCTCAAATCAAGTAACCTTTACGCAGGCGGGAAAACTACTTTCACCAAGCTCCAAGCCTGCCTACCCAGACCCAAGAGACGCCTTCGAATGGCCCGAAGAGTTGATGTCATTAGACGATGCGCTGGTCGCACTTCAATCAGTTCTCAGTAGCAACAACGCGGATCAGAGACCTGTTCTAAAGACTTACATTCGTCCGTGGCTTAATCTCAAAGACCCGCGATTCAATCCAGAAAACCGGCACCCGGGCGTGGACTCGCCGCGTTTGATGACGCGGCTGCTTCACCATGCAAAACTCAGGGGAATTATCCAAGTGATTGGCGCAGAACCCCGCGTTAGCGTGCGACTTCTGCAGCATGTAGAACGAACGGTAACTCCGACTTCGATCCGTGACCATTCATCCGACAGTGAAAGACTTGCATCGAAGGAATCGCGAGGATCGCGCTCTGAACAGTTCCAAACGATCCTTCTGCAAACCGTAGGTTTGTTCCCCGACGTGCGTGAACTACTCCTGGATCACATAGAAACCACTCAGAAAGCGCAAGCAGGTAAAGCAACAGCTGGTCAGGTCATAAAGCAAGCCATCAAATTGACTCTAGAAGCATCGCCTGATGCCTTTCCTCGTAAGAATAACGATGACCTACCTAAGGATAAGTACCCTTGGCGTAAGGTCGAGGGATTCGCCCTGAATATTCTGGCGAGAGCAGGATTGATTGTAGATGCCGATGGCCAGACGTTGGCGAATGCCAGCCCATGGGCGATTAGATCAGGCTATTTTAGTCACTTCCCGCCAGAATGGAAGACTCTAGTTGACGCGGAACTAGTGTATGAACTAGTTGCTGCGCAAGCGGGCGTTAGTTGGAATGATGGCGAAGATCTGGCAGGTGCGCTTTGGTGTGCGCGCGACGAAGACTACATTCATCGGGTAGATGCAGCTATTGACCACTTATTCGCCGAAAATCGAGTGGTGATGGCGAAGGCTGGCCAAGAACTTCAGGTCAATCGCGACGAGGGGCGGCATCGAGCGTAGCGGCCGTCTGGCAGGTGCCAGCCGCTCGCGGCCCTTCTAAGTCCCGGCTCGGCAGGGCACAACGGTCCTCTGAGGTAGGTCGCAGACTGGCTACAGACCGATACTCCGACGACTACAGCCACACCCAGTCAGCCCTCGGACAGCAACACGTCCGCGTCGAAGCAAGTGTGCGCACCGGTGTGGCAGGCGGCACCGGTCTGGTCGACCTCCAGCAACACCGTGTCGCCGTCGCAGTCCAGCCGCACCGAGTGCACATATTGCGTGTGCCCGGAGGTCAGGCCCTTGACCCACTGCTCGCCGCGGGAGCGCGAAAAATAGGTGGCCTCACGGGTTTCCAGAGTGCGGGCCAGCGCGTCGTCGTCCATCCAGGCGACCATCAGCACCTGGCCGGTGGACCGCTCCTGTGCCACGGCGCTGAACAGTCCGTCGGCGGTGCGCTTCAACCGCGCCGCAATCGCCGGGTCAAGAGCGCTCATCGGACCGTGATCCCTTCCGCCGCCATCGCCGCCTTCACCTGGCCGATGGTCAGCTCCCGGAAATGAAACACACTGGCGGCCAGCACCGCATCCGCACCGGCCTGCACGGCGGGCGCGAAATCGGCCACCGCTCCGGCACCACCGCTGGCAATCACCGGAACCCCCACGGCGGCACGGACCGCCCGCAACATCGGCAGGTCGAAACCGGCCTTGGTGCCGTCCCGGTCCATCGAGTTCAGCAGGATCTCCCCGACGCCGAGTTCAGCGCCGCGGATGGCCCATTCGATCGCATCCAGCCCGGTTCCGCGGCGACCACCGTGGGTGGTCACCTCCCACCCCGACAGGGTGGGAGCATCACCGGCCGGCACGGTTCGCGCGTCGACACTGAGCACGATGCACTGTGAACCGAACTGCCGGGCCAGCTCGGCCAACAGTTCCGGGCGCGCGATCGCGGCGGTGTTGACCGACACCTTGTCGGCGCCGGCGCGCAACAGCATGTCGACGTCGTCGACGGAACGCACCCCACCACCGACGGTCAGCGGGATGAACACCTGCTCGGCGGTGCGCTTGACCACCTCGAGCATCGTGGACCGGCCCGACGAGGATGCGGTGACGTCGAGGAAGGTCAGCTCGTCGGCGCCTTCGGCGTCGTAAGCGGCCGCCAGCTCGACGGGATCACCCGCGTCGCGCAGGTTCTCGAAGTTGACCCCCTTGACCACCCGGCCGGCGTCGACGTCGAGGCACGGGATCACCCTCGTCGCAACGTCACTGATGGTGCTCACAGATAGTCCTCCGGATTGCCTGCGGATTTCACGATTTCCAGCATGCGTTCGTGCACACCGGGCGCAGCGGCCAAGGCTGACTTGGATTCGGCCGTCCACGGGTCACCGGCCAGATCGGTCACGATGCCCCCGGCGGCGCGCACCAGCGCCACGCCGGCGGCGTGGTCCCAGATGTGATGGCCGAAACTGATCGCCCCGCCCAGGATTCCGGCGGCCACGTAGGCCAGGTCGACGCCGGTGGCCCCGTGCATCCGCACCCGTGAGCAGACTCGGCTGAGATTCGACAGCACCTCGACCCGGTAGCGGCCGGGGAACCGGCCGCGAGAGTCGATGTTGAAGGTCTGGATTCCGACGATCGAGTCGGTCAACGTCGGCGACCCCAGCGGCGGCAGCGCGGTTCCGTTGTCCCGCACCGGTCCCCCGGCCAGCGCCGAATACCGCTGTCCGGTGAAGGGCAACCAGGTCAGGCCGGCCACCGGCTCGCCATCGGCCAACAGTCCGAGCAGAATGGCAGCCATCGGCGACCCTGCCGCGTAGTTGAACGTGCCGTCGATCGGGTCGAGCACCCACACCAGCGGCGAATCGATCGGCTCGCCGCCGAATTCCTCACCGTGGACGCCGATCCCGGTAGCCTCGGTCAGCGCTCGTACGACCTGCCGCTCGATCGCGAGATCGACTTCGGTGGCGAAGTCGTTGCCCTGCTTGGCGACCGCGGAATCGGCCCGGTGCCCGGCAATGAACGGCACCGACGCGGCGTCGAGAATCTCAGTCGCCGCATCGACCAGCGCGGCCAGCTTCGACGGGTCCAGGGCGCCCACCTCTCTTATCCGCTGACCGCAGCCAGTGCCTGCGGCAGAGTGAATCGTCCGGCATACAGCGCTTTTCCGACGATCGCACCTTCCACGCCGTGCCCGGTCAGGGTGGCGATCGCCTGAAGATCGTCGAGGCTCGACACTCCGCCCGAGGCGATCACCGGGGCGTTGGTGCGGTCGGCGACCGCTGCCAGAAGTTCCAGGTTTGGCCCGGTGAGGGTGCCGTCCTTGGTGACGTCGGTGACGACGTAACGCGAACACCCTTCGCGGTCAAGGCGATCCAAGACTTCCCACAGATCACCGCCATCGGTTTCCCACCCACGGCCCCGCAAGCGCCAGCTGCCGTTCTCGAACTGCACGTCGAGACCGACGGCCACGCGGTCGCCATATTCGGCGATGGCACCCCGGCACCACTCGGGGCTCTCCAGCGCGGCGGTGCCGATGTTGACGCGGGCGCAGCCGGTGTCCATGGCGGCCTTCAGCGAGTCGTCGTCGCGGATGCCGCCGGACAACTCCACTTTCACGTCGAGTTTGCCGACCACCTCGGCCAGCAATTCTCGGTTGGAGCCGCGACCGAACGCGGCGTCCAGATCGACCAGGTGGACCCACTCGGCGCCGTCACGCTGCCACGTCTGCGCTGCTTCCAGCGCCGAGCCGTAATCGGTCTCGCTGCCGGCCTTGCCCTGCACCAGGCGCACCGCCTTGCCGTCCACCACGTCGACGGCCGGCAAAAGAATCAAACTCACAGTCCCTCAACCCAATTCGCGAGAAGCGTCGCACCGGCGTCGCCACTCTTCTCCGGATGAAATTGCGTGGCCGACAACGCGCCGTCTTCGACGGCGGCGATGAACGGCACGTGGTGCGTCGCCCAGGTCACCAGCGCGTCCGGATTACCGGACCACTCCTGCGCGGCGTACGAGTGCACGAAATAAAAGCGGGTGTCGGCGTCGAGGCCCTTGAACAGCGTGCTGCCGTTCGGTGCCTCGACGACGTTCCAGCCCATGTGCGGGATCACCGGGGCGTCGAGTCGGGTCACCGATCCGGGCCATTGCCCACAACCGGTGGACTCCACGCCGAACTCCACCCCGCGGGTGAACAGGATCTGCATCCCGACACAGACGCCCAGCACCGGCCGCTCGTGCTGCAATCGGTTGGCGATGATCTTCTCGCCGCCGATCGCCCGCAGCCCCGTCATGCATGCCTCGAACGCTCCGACGCCCGGCACCACCAGTCCGTCGGCGTCGGCAGCCGCCGCCGGATCTGCGGTCACCTCCACATCGGCGCCGGTACGTTCCAGCGCGCGCTGGGCCGAGCGCAGATTGCCCGACCCATAGTCCAATACGACGACTTTCTTGGTCACAACGTCCCTTTGGTCGACGGGACGCCGGTGACGCGAGCGTCGTATTCCACGGCCTGGCGCAGTGCGCGGGCCACTGCTTTGTACTGCGCCTCGGTGATGTGGTGCGGGTCGCGGCCGTACAGCGTCCGTACGTGTAATGCGATGCGGGCGTTGAACGCCAGCGATTCGAACACATGCCGGTTGATCACCGTGTGGTACGGCGCGCTGGAACCGGCAATGGTGAATTCCACCATGAACTCGGGCTCGCCGGTGTGCACGAAGTAGGGCCGGCCGGACACGTCGACAGCTGCATGCGCCAGCGACTCGTCCATCGGAATGAACGCATCACCGAAGCGGCGGATGCCCTTCTTGTCGCCGAGGGCCTCCCCCAGCGCCTGGCCCAGCACGATCGCGGTGTCCTCGATCGTGTGGTGACCCTCGATTTCGATGTCGCCCTTGGCGTGCACCGTGAGATCGAAGCTGGCGTGGGTGCCCAGCGCGGTCAGCATGTGGTCGAAGAACGGGACGCCGGTGTCGATGTCGACGACACCGGTGCCGTCGAGGTCGATCTCGACGGTGATGTCGGATTCCCTGGTCTTACGTTCGACTTTCGCGCGACGGGTCACGATGCTCCTACCGGGCTGTTGGCGGGCTGAAGTTCGGTGGCGGCCAGATCGGCGCTGGCGGCCAGGAATGGGTCGTTCTCCTCGGCCAGCCCGATCGTGGTGCGCAGGAAGCCGGGGATGCCGACGTCGCGGATCAGGATTCCCTTGTCCAGGTAGCGTTGCCACGTCGCGGGTGCATCGGTGAACTCGCCGAACAGCACGAAATTCGCGTCGCTGGGGATCACTCGATAGCCCAGGCGGGTCAATTCGGCGCTCACCCGGTCGCGTTCGGCAGCCAGGGTCGCCACGCTCCCCAGGGTGTCATCGGCATGACGCAGTGCCGCACACGCGGCCGCCTGGGTGAGGATCGACAAGTGATACGGCAGGCGCACCAACAGCAGCGCATCGATCACCGCAGGCGCGGCCGCCAGGTAACCGAGCCGACCGCCGGCGAACGCGAAGGCCTTGCTCATCGTGCGGGTGACAATCAACTTGGCCGGGAACTCGTCGATCAAAGTCACCGCGCTGGGCTGCGACGAGAACTCGCCGTAGGCCTCGTCGACGATCAGGATGCCGCCTGGCATGGCTTGCAACAGCCGGCGCAGGTCCTCGATCGAAACACTCTGTCCGGACGGGTTGTTGGGGCTGGCGACGAACACGACGTCGGGGCTGCGCTCCGTCACGGCGGCCACGGCCACGTTCATGTCAAGCCCGAAATCCGCGGCGCGAGCCGCCTGCAACCACTCTGTCTGGGTGCCGTCGGAGATGATCGGGTGCATCGAGTACGACGGCACGAACCCGATCGCAGTGCGTCCCGGCCCCCCGAAGGCCTGCAACAACTGCTGCAGAATCTCGTTCGAACCGTTTGCCGCCCACAGGTTGTCGACGGTGAGCGGCACCCCGGTGGCTGCGGTGAGGTAGGCGGCCAGATCGGTGCGCAACTGAACCGAATCCCGGTCGGGATAACGGTGAAGCTCGGCCGCGGCCTCGCGGACCGACGCGGCGACGTCGTCGATCAGGGCCTGGGTCGGCGGGTGCGGGTTCTCGTTGGTATTGAGCCGCACCGGAACCACCAATTGCGGTGCGCCATAAGGCGACTTCCCGCGCAGGTTGTCGCGCAGCGGCAGATCGGCCAGCGTCACATCCCGTGCGCTCATGATCGCCTGTTCTTCGCGCAAGCGCTCATCACCGTTCGAACCTCCGTCGTACCGCCTCGCCGTGCGAGGGCAGGTTTTCCGCCTTGGACAGCGTGATCACGTGTCCGGACACGTCTTTGAGCGCAGCCTCGTCGTATTCCACGACGTGGATGCCACGGAGGAACGTCTGCACGGACAGGCCGCTGGAGTGCCGCGCGCAGCCCGCGGTCGGCAACACGTGGTTGGAGCCGGCACAGTAGTCACCCAGGCTGACCGGCGACCAAGCGCCGACGAAAATGGCGCCGGCCGAACGAATCCGGTCGGCCACACCGGGCGCGTCCTCAGTCTGGATCTCCAGGTGCTCGGCGGCGTAGGCGTTGACCACGCGCACGCCGGCCTCGATGTCGTCGACGAGCACGATCGCGGACTGCTTGCCCGAGAGCGCTGCGCGGACTCGGTCGACATGCACCGTGGTCTCCAGCTGGCGCGTGAGCTCGCGGTCGGTGGCCTCGGCGAGCGCCTCACTGTCGGTGACCAGCACGCTGGCCGCCATCTCGTCGTGCTCGGCCTGGCTGATCAGATCCGCGGCGACGTGCACCGGATCGGCCGTGTCGTCGGCCAGGATCGCGATCTCGGTGGGCCCGGCCTCGGCGTCGATACCGACCTGCGAGCGGCAGATGCGCTTGGCGGCGGTCACGTAGATGTTGCCGGGGCCGGTGATCATGTCGACCGGAGCCAGCTCCGCGCCATCGGTGTCCGTACCGCCGTAGGCCAGCAGTGCCACCGCCTGGGCGCCACCGACGGCCCAGACCTCGTCGACGCCGAGCAGCGCTGCGGCAGCCAGGATGGTCGGGTGCGGCAGCCCGTCAAACTCCGCCTGCGGCGGGCTCGCGATCACCAGTGAATCGACACCGGCGGTCTGAGCCGGCACCACGTTCATCACCACGCTCGACGGGTAGACGGCGTTGCCGCCCGGTACATAGAGCCCGACCCGCTCGACGGGCACCCAACGTTCGGTGACGGTGGCGCCGGGCGCCAGCGTGGTGGTCGTGTCGGTCCGCCGTTGATCGGCGTGCACCGCGCGAGCCCGGTCGATGGAGACCTGCAGCGCGGTACGCACGTCGGGATCGAGTTCGGCCAGGGCCGCGGCGAGCCGCGCCCCAGGCACCCGCACGGTTTCGGGACGAATACCGTCGAACGAATGGCCGTAGTCGAGGGCAGCCTTCGCGCCGTGCTCGGCGACGGCCTCCACGATCGGGCGGACCTTGGGCACCACTGCGTCCACGTCGACCCCGCCGCGAGGCAGCGCAGTTCGCAACTGCGCAGCGTTCAGCACGCGGTTACGCAGGTCGATACGGGACATCTGAAACTCGGCCATCGGTTCAATTGTCCCTGATCAGTCCAGTTGATAAAAATCCGTCGTCGGTTGCCGCCGGCACGACCCGCCGTAAGGTGGTTCCAGCCTGCCGAATGGAGCCCCAGATGTCCGCAAACGACCACCCGAACAACGCTCCCGGCGTACCGATGCTCGTGCCGCCGGCGCTCGAGCGGTTCCAGATCAAGTACATCAACCCGCTGGTGAAACCCTTCTCGAAGCGACTGCCGGGATTCACCGTGATCAAGCATCGGGGCCGTACCTCCGGTACGCCGTACGAGACGATCGTGACCAGCTACCGCAAGGGCAATGTGTTCGCGGTGACGCTCCTGCACGGCAAGACCAACTGGGTGAAGAACGTGCTCGCCGCCGGTGAGGCGGACGTGCACCTGTTCCGTGACGACATCAAGATCACCAATCCGCGGGTGCTGCCGGCGGGCACCGACGATCCAACGCTCCCCCGGATCCCCCGCAACGCGGCCCGCCGGATGGGCGTCTTCGTCGCAGATATCGTTTGACACGGTCGCCAGACTGCACCTATGACCTGGCAGATCTGGCTCGCGTTTCTCGGCGCGTCGATCGTCATCAGCTTGTCCCCCGGCGCCGGGGCGATTCAGTCGATGGCTACCGGCCTGACCCATGGCGTACGCCGTGGGTCATGGAGCGTGCTCGGACTCCAGTTCGGGCTACTCGCACAACTGCTGCTGGTCGCCGTCGGCCTGGGAGCCGTGGTCGCGAAGTCGATGCTGGCCTTCCACATCGTCAAGTGGATCGGTGTGGCGTACCTGATCTATCTGGCGATCCAGCAGTGGCGCAGCGCCTCGCAGGATCTGCGCGACCGGATGGGCGGCACGGGTGAACGCGGCCGACTGTCCCTGGTGATGCGCGGATTCCTGGTGAACACGACCAACCCCAAAGGCTTGGTGTTCCTCGTCGCGGTCCTGCCGCAGTTCGTGGTGCCGACGGCGCCGTTGCTGCCGCAGTACCTGGCGATCGGAGCGACCATGGTGGTCGTCGACGTGGTCGTGATGAGTCTCTACACCGGCCTGGCGGCGCGGTTGCTCAATTGGCTGCAGACACCGCGTCAGCAGACGATGCTCGGCCGGGTGTTCTCCGGGCTGTTCGCCACAGCTGCGGTGGTGTTGTCGTTGGTCCGCCGCGGCGCGACCGCCTAGCCACCCGTCGTAGCCTCCAGCGCCTTCTGGATGATCGGTGCTGCCGTTTCCATCGCAGTCTGCAGCGGACGTGCTCAGGCCGCGCCGCAGCGGATTAAGTGTCCAGGCCGATATCGAGCACTCGTACCGAATGGGTGAGCGCCCCGATCGCCAGGTAATCCACCCCGGTGCCGGCGTAGTCGGCCGCGCTGTCCAGCGACAGGCCGCCCGAGGATTCCAGCAGCGTCTTGGGTGAACGGGTATCGCGGCGCTGCACCGCGATCTGGGTCTGCCACACCGGGAAGTTGTCCAGCAGCACCAGTTCCACGTCGGCCCCGAGCACCTCGTCGAGTTGTTCGAGGGAGTCCACCTCGACCTCGCAGGGCAGATCGGGCGCCTCGGCCCGGACCGCCTTGAGCGCGGCGAGCACCGACCCTGCGGCAGCCACGTGGTTGTCCTTGATCAAGGCGGCGTCACCGAGTCCCATCCGATGGTTGACGCCACCGCCGACGCGCACCGCGTACTTCTGTAAGGCGCGCAGACCCGGAAGCGTCTTGCGGGTGTCGCGGATCTTGGCGTGGGTGCCGGACACCGCATCCACCCAGGCGGCGGTCGCGGTGGCGATTCCCGAGAGATGACACATCAGGTTGAGCAGGGTGCGTTCGGCGGTGAGTAGACCTCGTGTCGGGGCCTCGACAGACAGGATCGTCGAACGGGCGTCCAGCCGGGCACCGTCCTGGACGCGGTCGATCACGCGGTATCCGTCGGCGCCGAGCACCTCGTCGAGCACCAGCAACGCGATGTCCACCCCGGCGATCACGCCGGGCTCCCGGTTGACCACTGCGGCGGTGGTCATCGCCGCGGCGTCTACGGTGGCGATCGTCGTCACGTCGGGGCCGTACCGCAGGTCTTCCTCGACTGCGCGGGCGATAGTGGCCCGAGCCTCGGCCAGTTCGGTTTCGGAAAGCGCCATCAGCACACCGCCGTCGGGGTGTCGAGGGCAAGACGGCCGGCTGCGGCACGAACTGTCACGGGATGCTCCTGAGCGGGATCGGTTTCGGGGTGGTCGCCGCGGTGGTGGCAGCCACGGCTTTCGGTGCGGGCCTGGGCTGCGACGGCGATGGCGCCTGCGGTCGCGGTCAGTGCGGCGTCCTCGAACTCCTGGCGACCCGCAGGCCGCACGGGTCGCGCCTCGGCGAGGATGTCACCGAGCCGGCCCAGACCGTCACCGTGACGAACCACCGACGCGTGCGCGGACATCGCGCGCTGCAAGACATTTCGATCGAGTGCATCGCGCCGATGCTCCTGCGGCGTCTGGGCCCGGACGGTACCGGCCACACCGGCATGCTCAGCTGCCTCGACACCGGCTCGACCGCCGACAACCAGCCCTTCCAGCAGACTGTTGGAGGCCAACCGGTTGGCCCCGTGCATGCCGGTGCGGGCCACTTCTCCCGCGGCGAACAGCCCGGACAGTTCGGTGCGTCCGTGCACGTCGGTGACCACTCCACCGCAGCTGTAGTGCGCGCCGGGAACCACCGGGATAGGTTGCCGGGTGGGGTCGACCCCGGCCGCCGCGCAGGCCGCTGCGACGGTGGGAAACCGGTCGGCGAACCGGTTGACCGCACGCGCGTCCAGATATACGCACCGGTCGCCGGTTGCACTCAATCGGGCGTTGATGGCCGCCGCGACCACATCGCGTGGGGCCAAGTCGCCCATCGGGTGCACGCCGTCGGTCACCGAATCACCGTGTGCATCAACGAGTATCGCGCCTTCACCGCGAAGCGCTTCGGTGATGAGCGGACGTCGCCCGGCACCGCCCTCGGCATACAGCATGGTCGGATGGAACTGGACGAACTCGATGTCACGGACCGGCACACCGGCCCACAACGCCAAAGCAATGCCGTCCCCGGTCGATCCGCCGGGATTGGTGGTGGCCGCATAGGCATGACCGAGGCCGCCGGTGGCGAGGATCACCGACGGTGCGTGCACGATGCCCAGGCCGTCCTCATTGCGGACCAGGACCCCGTTCACCGCTGAGTCATCACGCAGGATCTGCAGGGCCACATGGTTGCGGCGGATGTCGAGGGTGGCGGTGGCAACGTCGAGAGCGCGCTGCACCTCCGCGCCGGTGGCATCCCCGCCGGCATGAATGATGCGGCGCCGGCTGTGCCCACCCTCGCGGGTCAACGCCCACCGGCCGGGGGCGGCCTCGTCGAACCTGGCGCCATCGGCAACCAGATCGGCCACCGCGTCGTAGCCGGCCGCAACGATCGACCGCACGGCGTCGGGATCGCACAGCCCACCGCCGGCGGCGATCGTGTCGGCAACGTGTGCGTCCACGGAATCGTCGGTGTCGGGCAGCACCACGGCGATCCCACCCTGGGCGTGGAACGTGGCCGTCTCACGTGCCTTGCTCAGCACCACCACACGACGGCCACGCCGCTGCGCCGCCAACGCGGCGACCAGACCGGCCACCCCGGTCCCTACGACGACGACGTCAGCCGGCTGTTGCCACAGCGTCGAACCGCCGCACGCGAAGGTGGTCACTCCCCGCCGCCGGGCTGACCAATCGCAATCATCCGCTGCACGCTGGCACGACCCAGGCGGGCGGTCTCGGGATCGACATGCACCTCGTCGGCACCTTCGATCAGACTGCGCAAGAGCGCAGCCGGGGTGATCATCTTCATGAACGTGCACGAGGCCCGGTCATTGACCGCCAGGAAGTCGACTTCGGGTGCGGCCCGGCGCAATTGGTGCAGCATGCCGACCTCGGTCGCAACCAGAACCTGCCGGGCCCGGGTCTCGCGGGCCGCGTCGAGCATGCCTCCGGTGGACAGGATCTTCACCCGCTCCTCGGGCACAGCGCCTTCGCCGGCCAGATACAGCGCAGAGGTGGCACACCCGCATTCCGGGTGCACGAACAGTTCAGCGTCGGGGTGTGACCGCGCCTGGTCGGCGAGCTCGTCGCCGTTGATGCCGGCGTGCACGTGGCACTCCCCTGCCCACACGTGCAGGTTCTTGCGGCCGGTGACGCGCCGGACATGTGCGCCGAGGAACTGATCCGGGCAGAACAACACCTCGCGGTCCTCGGGGATCGAGGCCACCACCTCGACGGCATTGGACGAGGTGCAGCAGATGTCGGTCAGCGCCTTCACCGCGGCGGTGGTGTTGACGTAGGAAACGACGACCGCACCGGGGTGCTCATCCTTCCAGGCCTGCAGCTCGTCGGCGGTGATCGAGTCGGCCAGCGAGCAACCGGCGCGCTGATCCGGGATCAGGACGGTCTTGTCCGGGCTGAGGATCTTGGCCGTCTCGGCCATGAAGTGCACGCCACAGAACACGATGGTGTCCTCGGGCGCCTCCGCGGCGATGCGCGAGAGCGCCAGCGAATCGCCGACGTGGTCGGCGATGTCCTGGATCGCCGGCAGCTGATAGTTGTGCGCCAGCAGCGTCGCCCCGCGCAGGTCGACCAGTCGACGAATCTCAGCGGCCCACTTCTCGTCGCCGTCGACACCGGAATAACCGTCGGGACCATCGACGATCTGACCCGCCAGGCCCCCCGCGAGGGTGTCATCGATAGCGGTCACGTCGACCTCCTCCATTCCGTCAGGTTTTCGACTTATAATCGAAAACATGCCACATGGTAACACCGCGCACGAAGTCCTTGCCGCCGTGTTCCAGGTTCGCGACGTCGACTCCCGCCACCCCAGCCTCAACGTGCTGCTCTGGCAACGCGCCCTCGATCCCGAACAGGGAAAATGGTCCCTGCCGGGTGGACGACTGGACGACGACGAGGACTTGACGACCTCGGTTCGTCGACAGCTGGCCGAAAAGGTCGATCTCCGTGAGTTGGCCCACCTCGAACAACTGGCGGTGTTCTCCGACCCGCGGCGGGTTCCGGGCACACGAACCATCGCGTCGACCTTCCTGGGGCTCGTGCCCTCCCCCGCCACCCCGGCACTGCCCTCGGACACCCGATGGCACCCTGTCAATGACCTGCCGGAAATGGCCTTCGACCACGCCCCGATGGTCGAACACGCGCGCAACCGACTGGTCGCCAAACTCTCCTATACCAACATCGGATTCGCCTTGGCACCAAAGGAATTCGCCATCTCCACCCTTCGGGACATCTATAGCGCCGCGCTCGACTACCAAGTCGACGCGACCAACCTGCAGCGGGTCCTGGAACGCCGCAAGGTCATCACCCGCACCGGCACCACAGCGCGATCCGGCCGCAGCGGCGGCCGGCCGGCGGCGCTGTACCGCTTCACCGACTCCCGTTACCGCGTCACCGACGAGTTCGCCGCGTTGCGGCCGCCCGGGTGAGTCGACTGGATTCTTAGACCCTTCTTAAGTAAGAATGCCGGGATGGACTTGGGCAGTGCGGCCAGCATCTCCGCCGCCGAATGGATCGGTCGAGCACCACACGAGGAACTCGACCGCACGGCGCGACCCGACCTGCCCCACGACGACGACTTCTACGTACCGCCCGCGGGCTTCCAGCACGCCGAGCCAGGCACCGTGCTGCGCAGCCGCGACGTCGAACTGGCCTTCCTGGGGCTGATCCCGCAACGCCTCCACGCCACGCAACTGCTGTACCGCACCACTGACCGCAACGGCATTCCAGAGGCCGCCGTCACCACGGTGATCGTCCCGCCCGACGCCGTACCGGATTGTCCGATCGTGTCCTACCAGTGCGCCATCGACGCCATCACCGGCCGCTGCTTCCCTTCCTATGCGCTTCGCCGTCACGCCAAGGCCACCGGCTCCCTGGCCCAGCTGGAACTTCTGCTGATCTCCGCCGCGCTGGCGGAGGGCTGGGCGGTGTCCGTGCCTGATCATGAAGGCATCAACGGTATGTGGGGCGCGCCGTACGAACCCGGCTATCGGGTACTCGACGGTTTACGGGCGGCACTCAACACCGAGCGGTTGGCGTTGTCGCGCTCCGCCCGCATCGGGCTCTGGGGCTACTCGGGCGGCGGACTGGCCAGCGCCTGGGCCGCCGAGATGGCCGGCAGTTACGCCCCGGAACTCAATATCGTCGGCGCCGTCCTTGGCTCGCCCGTCGGTGACCTCGGGAACACCTTCCGCCGTCTCAACGGCACCATCTTCTCGGGACTGCCGGCCCTGGTCGTGGCCGCCCTCGCCGACATCTATCCCAACCTCAACCAGGTGGTCACCGACCATGCCACCGCCGAGGGCCGCAAACTCTTGGACCGGCTGCACCGGATGACCACGGTGCAAGCCCTGGTGCGGATGTTCCGGACCGACATGGGTGACCTCGTCGACATGCCCCTGGACGAGATCCTCGACACCCCCGAGGTCAGCGAGGTCTTCCACGACACCAAACTCGGCGTGGCCACCCCGGTTCCGCCCGTGCTGATCGTGCAGGCCGTGCACGACGAGATCATCTCCGTCGACGACATCGACACCCTCGCCGATACCTACCTGGCCGGCGGCGCCGACGTGACGTACCACCGCGACATGTTCAGCGAACACCTGTTGCTGCACCCGATGTCGGCTCCCATGGCGCTGCGCTGGCTGACCGACCGGTTCGCCGACCGTCCACTCACCGCAAACATCGTGCGGTCCAAATGGCCGACGCTGCTCAACCCGATGACCTACATGGGCATGGCGAGCCTGGCCGGAATCACCGCGAAGGTCGCTATGGGCCGGAGGATCGGACGGCGTCCGCTCTGACCGGCGGCGGCAAACGCGTTTCCTGGGGCGGCCAGGCGCCCAAATCATCACGCACCGTCGATACCGCGATCAGCGCATAGACCATCGCCGCCATCGCCGCCGGAAAAAGGAAGGTGCCGGCGGCCTGCAGCGGCGAATCGCCGAAGAAAACCGACGCGGCCTCGACGACATAGTGGACGCGATGTTCGGGACTGACCGGTGCTCCCGCGATGTCCAACGAGCCGAACCGCACATGGGCCAGCGCGGTTCCGACCGCGGCTGCCACTCCGGTGGCCAACGCACACCCGACGGTCAACGCGCCAACCAGCAGTGGACCGCGATGCGCGGTCCACTGCCACACCGCCACCGCCGCCACGACTGCCAGCACGACGAGCAGACCGACGAACATGAACGCCGCGGTGAAGAAATGGTCGGCCTCACCGCCCAGGTAGGCGTGCACCCGCTCGCCGCTGCGCGACAAGGCCACCACGCCGTGTACCGCGGGCGCCAACCATGCCCACAGGGCACCGAGAAGACCACCGGCAACTGCCAACACAGCCATGACGAGAAGCGCCGCGCGCCCGCGCGAAAGCCGCGGGGCGCCGGCCTCGCCCGAAAGGTTCATCGCCTGGTATCCAGGTCCGTCGAATCCACCTGTCCATGCCTCGAACACTTGGCCCACCATCCGGTGGGGCGCACCTGGACAATCATCCGGCGGCCACATTCGGCGCAGAAGCGCGGCGGTTCCAGGCCGAGCTGCGCCGCAGTGGGCAGCGCTGCTCCGTTCGCCGCGTCGGCCTGGACCCCGGTGTAGACGTTGTAGAGGCCGGCGCCGACGGGCGCGGGCAGAGCCGGCGTTGCTGCCATCTCGGAGATCACCACACCCGTAGTTCTACAGGCTGGCGTTGAGAGCCTTGATCGGCATCTGCAGATCGTCGAGCAGTTCCAGGTCCGACTCGGCCGGCCGTCCCAGCGTGGTCAGGTAGTTGCCGACGATGACGGCGTTGATGCCGCCCAGGATGCCCTGCTTGGCACCGAGGTCACCGAGGGTGATCTCGCGGCCACCGGCGAAACGCAGCATCGTGCGCGGGAGCGCGAGGCGGAATGCCGCGACGGCCTTGAGCGCCTCGGAAGCGGGCAGCACCTCGAGATCGCCGAACGGCGTGCCCGGGCGCGGGTTGAGGAAGTTCAACGGCACCTCGTGTGGATTCAACTCGGCCAGATTGGCGGCGAACTCGGCCCGCTGCTCCAGCGTCTCCCCCATGCCGAGGATGCCGCCGCAACACACCTCCATGCCGGCCTCGCGGACCATCTCCAGGGTGCCCCAGCGCTCTTCCCAGGTGTGCGTGGTGACCACATTGGGGAAGAAGGACTGCGCCGTCTCCAGGTTGTGGTTGTAGCGGTGCACGCCCATGTCCTTGAGGCGGTCCACCTGCTCCTGGGTCAGCATGCCCAGTGAGCAGGCGATCTGGATGTCGACCTCGTTACGGATCGCTTCGATGCCGGCGGCGACCTGGGCCAGCAGGCGCTCGTCGGGCCCGCGCACCGCCGCGACGATGCAGAACTCGGTGGCACCGGTCTTGGCGGTCTGCTTGGCGGCCTCGACCAGGCTCGGGATATCCAGCCAGGCGCTACGCACCGGGGACGCGAACAGACCCGACTGCGAGCAGAAGTGGCAGTCCTCCGGGCAGCCGCCGGTCTTGAGGCTGATGATGCCCTCGACCTCGACCTCGGGGCCACACCACTTCATCCGGACCTCATGGGCCAGGGCGAGCAGCTCCTCGAGCTTGTCGTCGGGCAGCTGCAGCACCTGCAACGTCTGGTCCTTGTCGAGGCCCACGCCCCGCTCCAGAACCTGCTCACGTGCTACGCCCAACACATCTACGGCCGCCTGCGTCACCGAATGTCCTCCTGTGGATCATGTGGCCGGTCGGGCCGACACTTGAACACGTCGGCGGTGCCGACACTTGAACACGTCGGCGGTGCCGACACTTGAACACGTCGGCGAGCCGACAATTGAACACCGTTCAGGCTAGGGTAACGGTGTGCAACTCCACAAACCCGACGTGGTGGATGCGGCGACGGCCATCCTCGACAACTACGGCATCGCCGACCTGACGATGCGGCGCCTGGGGCGTGAGCTCAATGTCAGCCCCGGCGCGCTGTACTGGCATTTCGCCAACAAGCAGGAGCTGCTCGGCGCCGTCGCCGACCGCATCCTGCAACCCGTACGAGCCGAGTCCACCGCGACGGCCTGGCCGGGACAGATCCAGCAGACCTGCGTGGCGTTGCGCGACGCACTGCTGTCACACACCGACGGCGCCGAGCTGGTCTCCTCCAGCTTCGCGGCCGGCCAGTCCGAGATCGCCACCGAGATCGTCGCGCAGTTGGCCGGGGCGGCCCAGCGGGCCGGAGTATCCTCGCCCGACGACGAGTTGGCCGCTCGCACGGTGCTCTATTACGTGCTCGGATTCACCGCAGATGAGCAGTCTCGACTGCAGTGGGACGCCGCGGGCGCGCTCACCGACGAGCAGTCGGTGCTCAACCGGGACACCTCGCGGCAGTTCGCCTTCGGTCTGCAGCTACTCGTCGACGGGTTGGCGGTGCGCGCCGCCAGCACACTGAGCTCCGGACACGACGTTCCCCAGCACAGCCAGGATTGACCACGGCGAGTCAGCCGATCAGGTGCTCGAGGCGCTTGTCGCCGTCCCAATGCCGTAGCCCGGTCACGTGGCCGGTGATTTCCGCCGGCCGTCCCGCGATCCGCACGGCGGTGGTCAGCCTGGCCGGAGCGATCCGTCGGGCGAGCGTCACATGTGGGGTCCACTGCCCCGGTTCGGCGTGCGGCATCGGGGCTGGATCCATGAACGGCAGACAGAGTCGGTAAACATCGGCCTGTATGCCGAGCAGCTCCTCGGTCGGGATCAACAGCCGCGCCAGCACTCCGGCGGAACGTCCGAAGACGAGAGTCGCGCCCAAGCTGCATTTCAGCGGAAATCGATCGGTGAGCGCCTGCAGCGCATCGTCAGCCTGCGAGTCGATGCGCTGGCTGACGGTCAGAGTTGCGTGTGGCCGGCTGGCCGGTGCCTGGCTGGGAATATCGGCCTCGCGCAACGCATCCCAGATCCCGCGAACCGCAACTTCGGTGTCCGGGTCGAAGACCAGCTCGACAGAGTGCACCACGTCAGATCAGGCCGGCCAGCCAGTCGGGGTCAAAGGCGTCCGCGCACAGTTTCTCGAACTGCGCAGCGCTTGCACCGCCGGTGCCTGACGGCAATACCGCACGCACGGGCGCCAACCCGGCCAGCGCCTCCCGGTTCCCGGACTCGGCGATGCCGGGATGCTCCGGCCAGGCGCCGATCACCAGCCCAGCACAGGTAATCCCTTGCCCAGCAAGGGATTCCAACGTCAAAGCGGTGTGGTTGAGGGTTCCCAACCCTGGCGAAACCACCACCAGGACGGCCGCAGCAAGCTCGGCCGCCAGATCGCGCACCGTGACGCCGTCGGCCCCCAGCTCGACGAGCAGACCGCCGGCCCCTTCCACCAGGGTCAGCCCACCGGCAATCTGCGCGTCCCGGACAGCGGCCACCAGGTCGGAGCGCGTCGGCAACGGCAGCCCGGCCCGATGCGCCGCGGCCACCGGGGCCAGCGGCTCGGGGTAGCGCCATCCGCCGTGCAGGTTGGTCACGCCAGACAGCCGTCCCACCTCGCCGAGGTCGTTGTCACCGTCGATGGTTCCGGTCTGCACCGGTTTGCAGACTGCGACGTCCACGCCGGCCAGCCGCGCCGCACAGGCCAAGGCCGCGGTCGTCACCGTCTTCCCGACGCCGGTGTCGGTTCCGGTGACAACCAGAGTGCTCACGAGCGAGCCTCTGCCAGCACCTCGGTCAGCACCTGCCGCGCCAGCCTCATCTCGTCCGAGGTCAACGAGGCCCGGGCAGTCAGACGCAACCGCGACGTACCTGCAGGAACCGTCGGCGGTCGGAAGCAGCCCACCCGCATACCGCGGTCCAGGCAGGCCGCGGCGGCGGCCACGGCAACCTCGGGCGCGCCGAGGATCACCGAGACGACCGCAGAGTCCGGTACCGCCGTCACCCCGGAAATCCGGGCGAGTTCGGCGGCATGGTCGAGCACGGCGCCCGCCCGCTGCGGTTCGGCGACCAACACGCGCAGCGCCGCCCAGGCCGCACCGACGGCGGCGGGCGCCAGGCCGGTGTCGAAGATGAACGGCCGCGCCGCATCGATCAGGTGGGCACGCACCGCTGCGGGGCCGAGCACCACGCCGCCCTGGCTACCCAACGCCTTCGACAACGTCGTGGTCATCACGACATCCGGCGCGCCCGCCAACCCCGCCTCGTACAGCAGACCCTGACCGCCCACACCCCGCACGCCGAGCCCGTGTGCCTCGTCCACGAGCAAGAGCGCGCCGTGCCGACGGCAGACCTCGTGCAGCTCACGCAGCGGGGCCAGCACCCCGTCGGCACTGAACACCGACTCGGTCAACACCACCGCACGCTCTTCGGTGCGCGCGGACAGCGCGGCCTCGACCGCCTCGATGTCGCGGTGCGGGGTGACGGTCACGCGAGCGCGTGACAGCCGGCAGGCGTCGACCAGGGACGCGTGGGTAAGGGCGTCCGAGACCAGCAGCGAGCCGGGGCCCGACAACGCGACGACAGCGCCCAGGTTGGCGGTGTAGCCCGACGAGAAGACCAGGGCCGACTCGGCGCCGACGAACGTCGCCAGGGCGTCCTCGAACCCCTCGTGCAGCTCGGTGTTTCCGGTGACCAGCCGCGAACCACCCGCCCCTGCGCCCCAGGTGCGCAGCGCTTCGACGCCACCTTCGAGGACATCGGGATGCTGCGACAGCCCGAGATAGTCGTTGGACGCCAGGTCCAATTCGGTGGCCACAGCGGGGCGGGTGCGCAGTTCGCGTCGCAGCCCGGCATGACGGCGCTGTTGCTCGACATCGGCCAGCCACGCCAGCGGGGAAAGATCAGTGCGCGTCACGGTGCTCCTTCGGTGCCGGTGCCGGTGCCGACAGTTGAACACCGTTCAGGTTAGTGCACGGGCGACGCCGACCATTCCCGCGGTGATCTGGTCGACCTCCTGCGGGGTGCAGATGAACGGCGGCATCGCGTAGATCAACTTGCCGAACGGACGCAGCCAGACGCGATGACGCAAGGCCGCCAGGGTGGCCACCTTCATGTCCACGGGCTCGCACATCTCGATCACGCCGATGGCCCCGAGCACCCGCACGTCGGCAACGCCCGGCAGATCGCGCGCCGGCTCCAGGCCGCGGCGCAGGCCCGTCTCGATGGCGGCCACCCGGGACTGCCAGTCGTCGCCGATCAGCAGTTCGACCGCGGCGACGCCGACGGCACAGGCCAATGCGTTGGCCATGAACGTCGGGCCGTGCATGAGTGCGCCGGGCTCCCCCGCGCTGATCGTGCCGGCGATCCGGGTGGTGCACAGCGTGGCGGCCAGAGTGATGTAGCCACCGGTCAGGGCCTTGCCGACACACATGATGTCCGGGGTGACGCCGGCGTGCTCGGCCGCGAAAAGCTTTCCGGTGCGACCGAATCCGGTGGCGATCTCGTCGAAGATCAGCAGCACATCGTGGCGATCGCAGATGGCACGCAGGTCGCACAGATAGCGCGGGTCGTGAAACCGCATTCCCCCGGCGCCCTGGACCACGGGTTCGACGATCACCGCGGCAAGCTCGTCGGCATGCGCGGCCAACTGGCGTTCGAAGGCGTCGATGTAGGACGACTGATAGTCGGCGGGCACCGGCGGCGCGAACTCCTGGGCTACCAGCACGTCGGTCCACAGCGCATGCATCCCGCCATCGGGATCGCACACGCTCATCGGGGTGAAGGTGTCGCCGTGGTAGCCGCCGCGCCAGGTCATCAGGCGATGCTTGGCGCCGCGGCCCAGGCTGCGCCAATACTGCAACGCCATTTTGACGGCCACCTCGACCGAGACCGAACCGGAATCGCTGAAGAAGACGGTCTCCAGACCCGCCGGGGTCAACTCCACCAGCAGCTGCGCCAGGCGCGCGGCCGGTTCGTGCGTCAGGCCACCGAACATCACGTGATTCATGGTCGCGAGTTGGTCGGCGATCGCCCGGTCCAGCACCGGATGCCCGTGCCCGTGCACGGCCGTCCACCAGGACGCCATCGCGTCGAGCACCTCGATTCGGGCGCCGTCGCCAGGGTCGATCACAGTCAGCCACGCACCTTTGGCACCGACTGCCACCACCGGCTGAAGTACCTGCGCGCCCATGGCGCTGTAGGGATGCCAGATGTGGGCCGCGTCGATGGCATTGATCTGCGCTGGTGTCAGCTCAGCCACAGTCGGGCAGCCTAGCGCTTTGCTCACACACTGGGACGCACGCATCCGAAATATGAGCAGCGGGCCGATGTTAGGTAAATTGGCCTCGATCATGAGAACCCTTGACGCCCCCCGGACGGAGCCCGGCACCGAATCCGGTTCCGATTCGCGCGCCGTGATGGGGTCTCGCACATCGGGTTTCTACCGCCACGATCTCGACGGACTGCGTGGTATCGCGATTGCCTTGGTGGCGGTTTTCCACATCTGGTTCGGTCGAGTTTCCGGTGGTGTCGACGTTTTCCTTGCGTTGTCCGGCTTTTTCTTCGGCGGAAAGATCCTGCGCATCGCACTCAATCCGGACGTGCCGCTGAGGCCACTGCCGGAATTGGTCCGGCTGGTGCGGCGCCTGCTGCCCGCCTTGGTCGTGGTGCTTGCCGCGGCCGCGGTGCTGACCATCCTTGTGCAGCCCGAGACCCGCTGGGAAACGTTTGCTGACCAAAGCCTGTCAAGCCTGGGCTACTACCAGAACTGGGAACTGGCCAACACCGCCGCCGACTACCTTCGCGCCGGTGAGGCGGTCAGCCCGCTGCAGCACATCTGGTCCATGTCGGTCCAAGGGCAGTTCTATGTGGCGTTCCTGGCGGTGGTTTTCGGGTTCGCTTTCCTGGGACGCCGGCTGTTCGGACGCCACCTGCGGGCGGCGTTCATTGTGTTACTCGGCGCCCTGACCATCGCCTCGTTCGTGTACGCGATCATCGCTCACAACACCGACCAGGCCACGGCGTACTACAACAGCTTCGCGCGAGGATGGGAGCTGCTCGTGGGCGCCCTCGCCGGTGCGCTGGTGCCTGCCGTGCGATGGCCGATGTGGCTGCGGACCGTCCTGGCCACCGTGTCGCTGGCCGCGATCCTGTCGTGCGGATGGTTGATCGACGGCGTCAAGGAATTCCCGGGCCCGTGGACGCTCGTCCCGGTCGGGGCCACGATCATCTTCATCCTCTCCGCCGCCAACCGCGACCCAGAGACCGAGAGACTGCCGGCTCCCAACCGGATGTTGGCCACCAAGCCGTTCGTGTCACTGGGTTCGATGGCCTACTCGCTGTACCTGTGGCACTGGCCGCTGCTGATCTTCTGGCTGTCTTACTCGGGCCACGCCCACGCCAACTTCCTCGAGGGCACGGTCGTGCTGTTGATCTCCGGAGTGCTGGCCTGGCTCACCACGCGCTACATCGAGGATCCGCTGCGGCCGCAGAAGGCGAAGGCCACCACCACGGCCCCGGCCGTTCAGGTCCCGATCCGGGTCCGGCTGCGCCGACCCACCATTGTTCTGGGTTCCATCGTCGGTCTCCTGGGTGTGGCCCTGACCGCCACCTCGTTCACCTGGCGCGAGCACGTCACCGTTCAGCGCGCCAACGGCAAAGAACTGTCCGGGCTCTCGGCCCGTGATTACCCGGGAGCGCGCGCCTTGACCGAACACGCGCGGGTACCAAAGCTGCCGATGCGCCCGACGGTGCTCGAGGCCAAGGACGACCTTCCGGTCTCCACGACGGACGGTTGTATCAGCGACTTCGGCAACACCGACGTGATCAACTGCACCTACGGTGACAAGGACGCGACACGCACCATCGCCGTGGCAGGTGGTTCGCACGCCGAGCACTGGATCACCGCGCTGGATCTGCTGGGCCGGCTGCACGATTTCAAGGTGGTCACCTACCTCAAAATGGGTTGTCCGCTGACCACCGAGGAGACACCGCTGGTGATGGGCGACAATCGCCCGTATCCGAAGTGTCACCAGTGGAATGAAAAGGTGATGGCGAAGCTCATCGCCGATCGCCCGGACTATGTGTTCACCACCTCCACCCGCCCGTGGAACATCAAGCCCGGCGATGTGATGCCCGGGACCTATATCGGGATCTGGGAAGCGTTCGCGCAGAACAACATCCCGGTGCTGGCCATGCGCGACACGCCCTGGCTCACCCGAAACGGCAAGCCCTACTTCCCCTACGACTGCCTGGCCAACGGTGGTGATTCCGTCTCGTGCGGCATCGAGCGGTCGAAGGTGCTGTCCGACCACAACCCGACGCTCGACTTCATCGGGAGGTTCCCGGGGCTCAAGCCGCTCGACATGAGCGATGCGGTGTGCCGCAAGGACTATTGCCGGGTGGTTGAGGGAAATGTCTTGCTGTACCACGATTCCCATCACCTGTCGACGACCTACATGCGCACGATGACGGGTGAGCTGGGCCGTCAGATGGCGGCGGCCACCGGTTGGTGGTGAGCCATGCTGCCGTCCTCTTCGGTTCCGTCCGGACCAGTACCCACGCCGATATCGATGGTGTGGCCCGGTGAGGCCTACCCGCTGGGGGCAACCTATGACGGTGCGGGCACCAACTTCTCGCTGTTCTCCGAGGTCGCCGAACGCGTCGAGCTGTGCCTGATCGCCAAGGACGGTTCCGAGAACCGGATCAACCTCGAAGAGGTCGACGGCTACGTGTGGCATGCCTACCTACCCACGGTGACCCCGGGGCAGCGCTACGGCTACCGGGTGTACGGCCCCTGGGACCCGGGCGCCGGTCACCGGTGTGACCCCAGCAAGCTCCTGCTGGACCCGTACGGAAAGTCGTTTCACGGCGACTTCGATTTCAGCCAGGCCCTGTTCTCCTATGACATGTCGGCCGAACCGGCGGGCACCGGAACGCCGCCGCGGATCGACTCGCTGGGCCACACCATGACCAGCGTGGTGATCAACCCGTTCTTCCAATGGGGCTCCGACCGGGCACCCAAGACCCCGTATCACGACACTGTGATCTACGAGGCGCACGTCAAAGGGATGACCCAGACGCACCCGGGAATCCCCGAGGAGCTGCGTGGCACGTATGCCGGTCTGAGCCATCCGGTGGTCATCGAGCATCTTCAATCGCTGAACATCACCGCGATCGAGCTGATGCCGGTACACCAGTTCATGCACGATCACCGGCTGCTGGACCTCGGGCTGAGGAACTACTGGGGCTACAACACGGTCGGCTTCTTCGCCCCGCATTTCCAGTACGCGGCCACCAGACATGCCGGCGGCGCGGTCGCCGAGTTCAAGACCATGGTCAAGGCCTTCCACGACGCGGGTATCGAGGTGATCCTCGACGTGGTCTACAACCACACCGCCGAAGGCAACCATCTCGGTCCGACCATCAACTTCCGCGGCATCGACAACGCCGCCTACTACCGGTTGCTGGACGGCCAGCCCGAGTACTACAAGGACTTCACCGGCACGGGCAACAGCCTCAACGCCCGGCATCCGCACACGCTGCAGTTGATCATGGACTCCTTGCGCTATTGGGTGTTGGAGATGCATGTCGACGGTTTCCGGTTCGACCTGGCCTCTACCCTGGCCCGCGAGTTCTACGACGTGGACCGGCTTTCGGCGTTCTTCGATCTGGTCCAACAGGATCCGGTGATCAGCCAGGTCAAGTTGATCGCCGAACCGTGGGATATCGGCGAGGGCGGCTATCAGGTCGGCAACTTCCCGGGTTTGTGGACCGAGTGGAACGGGAAATATCGCGACACTGTGCGTGACTATTGGCGGGGCGAGCCCGCAACCCTCGGCGAGTTCGCGTCCCGGCTGACCGGGTCGTCGGACCTCTACGAGGCGACCGGCCGCCGGCCCAGCGCCAGCATCAACTTCGTCACCTGCCATGACGGGTTCACGCTCAACGATCTCGTGTCCTACAACGAGAAGCACAACGAGGCCAACGGTGAAGACAACCGCGACGGCGAGAGCCACAACCGGTCGTGGAACTGCGGTGTCGAGGGACCGACGGACGATCCGGACATCCTGGCACTGCGCGCCAAGCAGATGCGCAATATCATCGGGACATTGATGCTCTCGCAAGGAACTCCGATGATCGCCCATGGCGACGAGATCGGCCGAACCCAGTTGGGTAACAACAACGTCTACTGCCAGGATTCCGAACTGTCCTGGATGGACTGGTCGTTGCTGGAGACCAACGCCGACCACCTGGAGTTCACCCGCAAGGTCCTGGCATTCCGCAAACGCCATCCGGCTTTTCGGCGCCGCCGGTTCTTCGAGGGCAAACCGATCCGCAGCGGCGATCAGGTCCGCGACATCGCCTGGCTCACCCCGGCCGGCACCGAGATGACCCCACAGGACTGGGGCGCCGGCTTGGGCACCTGCGTGGCGGTGTTTCTCAACGGCGACTCGATCCCGGCTCCGAACGCCCGCGGTGAACGCGTGGTCGACGACACGTTCCTGTTGTGCTTCAACGCCAATGACCACGAGCAGGATTTCGTCACCCCCGACGGTGAATACGCGACCGAGTGGACGGCCGACATCGACACGGCCAGCCCGACCGGAGATTCGGACCTGGTGGTCGCGGCCGGCGACACCATCTCGTTGCAAGCCCGTTCACTTCTCGTCTTGCGTAAGACGGCCTGACATGCCGCGCCCGATCGTCTCGACGTATCGGCTCCAGATGCGCGCGGATTGCTGCACGTTCGACGATGCGGTGAACCTGCTGGACTATCTCGACCAGCTCGGCGTCTCACACCTGTACCTGTCACCCATCCTGACCGCGGCACCCGGGTCCACACACGGCTATGACGTCACCGACCCGACGACGGTGTCGGCCGATCTCGGTGGCCCGGACGGCCTGCGCCGACTCTCCGAAGCCGCCCGGGCCAGGGACATCGGCCTCGTCGTCGACATCGTGCCCAATCACGTCGGCGTCGCCCACCCCGAGCAGAACCCGTGGTGGTGGGACCTGCTGCAAAACGGTCGTGGCTCGCGGTATGCCGATTACTTCGACATCGACTGGAATCTTGCCGACGGCCGGATTGTGTTGCCGGTCCTGGGTTCCGACGATGATGTCGCCGATCTCACCGTCGACGGCGACGTCCTGCGCCTGGGGGATCTGGTCTTCCCCATCGCGCCGGGGACCGGCGAAGGTCCCGGAAGGCACGTGCACGACCGTCAGCATTACCGGCTGACGGGGTGGCGCAACGGGGTCTGTGGCTACCGCCGGTTCTTCTCGATCACGTCGCTGGCTGCGTTGCGCCAGGAGGACCGGGCGGTGTTCGACGCCAGCCATGTCGAGGTCAGACGCTGGTTCGACGAGGGACTGGTGGACGGTCTACGCATCGACCATCCGGACGGGTTGTCCGATCCGGCGGGGTATCTGCGGTGGCTGCGCGAGTTGACCGGTCCGGAGGCCTGGATCGTGGTGGAGAAGATCCTGGCCACCGACGAGAGCCTTGATGCGTCGCTGCCGGTCGACGGCACCACCGGATACGACGCGCTGCGCGAAATCGGCGGGATCTTCGTCGATCCGGCCGGGAAGGATGTGCTCACCGCCCTGAGCGGTGCTCGTGATCCACACGACGAATGCACACTCAAATCAGCGACCGTCACCGATACCCTCTCCAGCGAACTCAACCGACTGTGCCGGGTCATCTCGGCCGTGACCGCACAGCACGAACCACAACTTCCGACCGCCGTGGCGGCCCTGGCCGGCCGGATCGGTGTCTACCGAAGTGACTACCCGGCGCTGGCCCCGATCCTCCCCGTGGCATTGGCTGAAACCGCCTCTGCCGCGCCCGAACTCGCCGATGCACTGACAGCCCTTTCCGTGGCCATGTCCACCAGCGCCGAGGTGGTGTCACGCTTCAACCAACTGTGCGGAGCCGCGACCGCCAAAGCGGTCGAGGACTGCCTGTTCTACCGCGACGCCAGGCTCGTATCGCTCAACGAGGTCGGCGGTGCCCCGGATCTGTTCGGTGTCACCCCCGCCGAGTTCCATCAACGGAACTCCACGCGGGCACACGCTTGGCCGTCGACCATGACCACGCTGTCGACACACGACACGAAACGTGGCGAGGATGTCCGCGCTCGCATCGGGCTGCTGTCCCAGGTGCCGGAAACCTGGACGGATTCGGTTCAGCGATGGACCACGCTGACCGCTCCCCCCGACCGTGCCACCGCACTGTTCCTGTGGCAGAACATTTTCGGGGTGTGGCCCGTGGATGGCATTGTCACCGAACAGCTTCGCGACCGGCTGCACGCCTACACCGAGAAAGCGATCCGCGAGGCGGCCATCCACGCGTCCTGGCACGACCCCCGCGCCGACTTCGAGGACGAGGTGCACGCCTGGCTGGACCGGATACTCGACGGACCGGTGGCCGCCGAGATGACGGCGCTGGTGAGCCGACTTGAGGTGCACGCCGGAAACGACAGCCTCGGCCAGAAACTCGTCCAGCTCACCGCCCCCGGCGTCCCGGACGTCTACCAGGGCACCGAGACCACCGAGGACAGCCTGGTGGACCCCGACAACCGCCGCCCGGTCGACTACCCGTCGTTGCGGGCTTCCCTGGAGCGTGGGGACGATCCGAAACAGCGGGTGACCACCTCGGCACTGAAGTTGCGCCGCGCGCGTCCGCAGACCTTCCTGGCCGGTGCCTACCTTCCCCTGGCGGCCACCGGCAGCGCGGCCCGGCATCTGGTGGCCTTCGGCCGCGGTGAGGATGTCGTGGTGGCGGTGAGCCGGTGGACCGTGAGCCTCGCCGAAACCGGCTGGGGCGACACGGTACTGCCGTTGCCCGACGGCCGGTGGACAGATCGCCTCAGCGGCCGAACCTGGTCGGGCCGGGTTGAGGTCGCCGAGCTGCTCTCCGACTCGCCCGTCGCACTGCTGGAGAGAGCCGATGACTGAGTTCGCGGTGTGGGCACCCAAACCGGAACGGGTGCGCGTCGACGTCGACGGGACGCTGCACGAGATGACCCGCTCCGGCGATGGCTGGTGGCGCGCCGAGGTCCCCAGCCGCGCCGACGCCCGCTACGGGTTCGTGCTCGACGACAACCCGAAGGTCCTGCCCGACCCACGCTCGCCACGCCAGCCCGACGGTGTGCACGAACGCTCGCAGCTCTGGCAGCCCGCGGCGGACGCCTGGACGGACCAGGACTGGGCCGGAAAATCGATCTCCGGTGATGTGATCTACGAACTGCACATCGGAACCTTCACGCCCGCAGGCACATTCGACGCCGCGATCGAAAAACTGGATCACCTGGTGGATCTCGGTATCGGCTTCGTGGAGTTGATGCCGGTCAACGCCTTCAGCGGCACCCACGGCTGGGGTTACGACGGCGTGCTCTGGTATGCCGTCCACGAACCCTACGGCGGTCCCGACGGCCTGGTCCGCTTCGTGGATGCCTGCCATGCCCGTGGCCTCGGGGTGCTCATCGACGCGGTGTTCAACCACCTCGGACCGTCGGGGAACTATCTCCCGCGATTCGGGCCGTATCTGTCGGCCGGTAGCAATCCGTGGGGCAGCTCGATCAATTTGTCGGACGCCGATGCCGACGAGGTGCGCAGTTACATCATCGAGTGTGCGTTGCGCTGGATGCGCGAATTCCATGTCGACGGTTTGCGCCTCGATGCGGTGCACGCGCTGATGGACAACACCGCGATCCACCTGCTCGAGGAGCTTGCCGCCGACACCGACGCGCTGGCCGAAGAACTCGGCAGGCCGCTGTCGTTGATCGCCGAGAGCGACCTCAACGACCCCCGCCTGATCACCGACCGCGACCGCGGTGGATACGGACTGACCGCGCAGTGGGACGACGACATCCACCACGCCATCCACACCGCGGTGTCGGGTGAACGGCAGGGCTACTACGCCGATTTCGGGTCGCTGGCCACGTTGGCGCAGACCTTGAAGCACGGATACTTCCACGCCGGCACGTATTCCTCGTTCCGCCATCGCAGACATGGCCGCCCGTTGGACACGGCCACCATCCCGGCGACCCGGTTGCTCGCCTACACCCTTACCCACGACCAGGTGGGAAATCGTGCGGTCGGAGACCGACCGTCACAGGTTCTGACGTTCGGCCAACTCGCGGTCAAAGCCGCGTTGGCCCTCGGTTCGCCTTATACGGCAATGCTTTTCATGGGAGAGGAGTGGGGATCCTCCTCACCGTTCCAGTTCTTCAGTTCGCATCCGGAACCGGAACTGGCCCGCGCCACCGCCGAAGGCCGTAAGGCCGAGTTCGCCGAGCACGGCTGGGACGCCGACGAGATCCCCGACCCGCAAGATCCGGCGACATTCCAGCGCTCCAAGTTGAACTGGGACGAGGTCAGCGAAGGCGAGCACGGTCGGCTGCACCGGACCTACCGCGAGCTGATCGCGTTGCGCCGCAACGAACCCGATCTCGCCGATCCGTGGCTGGACCACCTGACCATCGACTTCGACGAGGACCAGCGCTGGATCGTGCTGCGTCGAGGCGCGGTGTCCATCGCCTGCAACCTCGGCACTGATCCGGTGTCGGTTCCGGTGACCGGTGAACTGGTCGCGGCCTGGGATGCGCCGGAGGTCGGGGAAGACGCCACGGCCGTGCCCGGGCATTCGTTCGCCGTTCTGCGCGGCGTCCGGCGGTCTGCCGACGGCTGATACAGCCGCAGCTGCCGCGAAGGTGGTCAAGACCCGTTGCGGGCGTTCAACGATTCTTCAGCACAGATGTCGTGTCGAGTCCGACCGGTGCACCGCGCGCACCGATGGGTCGTAGTTCGGGAACCGGCTGCCCGCGCTCATCGATCAAGACCGAATGCGCCTCGTCCGCAGCGAACGCGTGCCGCTCACCCCATTGACGAAGCGCAAGTACGACCGTGAAGAGATCACGTCCGGCCGCAGTCAGCGTGTACACCTGCCGCCGGCCGGACGGCGCCGTCTCTCGATGGAGAATGCCCCGTTCCACGAGGCGGCGCAGCCGGTCGGTGAGGATGTTGCGGGCAATGCCGGTTCGCTGCTGGAAGTCGGTGAACGCCCGCGCGCCGTCCATGGCGTCACGGACGATGAGCAGACTCCAGCGATCCCCGATCAGGTCGAGAGTGCGTGCCACCGGACACGGGGGGTCGGTCCAGGTCATGTCGTCGCAGCGGACCGTCGAATCCCTCATCACACCCCCATAAGAGTTGCTGATTGAAACCATTCTGCCGTAGCGTTCAATGAGTTGCAATATGCAACCAATTGAAGGTGGTGGTGAAACTGACCCTTGGTATGCGGATGCTCTTCGCTGCCGTATGCGCAGTGGCCGTTTCCACGGTCTATGCCGCGCAGCCGGTACTGACCCAGATCGGCGGTGAACTCGGCGTGCCGGAGGCCGAGCTCGGCTGGATCGTCACAGCCGGACAGCTCGGATATCTCGTGGGATTGATCCTGCTGGTTCCGTTCGGTGACGTGTTCGACCGTCGTCGGCTCATCAGTGCGCATCTGGCGCTGGCCGCCGTCGGCGTCACCGTAGCCGCGGTGGCGCCCGGCACCTGGCTACTGCTGACCGGATTGGCAATCGCCGGGTTGTTCGCGGTCGTCGTCCAGACCACTGTCGCCTATGCTGCAGCCCTGTCCACACCCGCCGAACGCGGCCGGACCCTCGGCGTGGTGACCTCCGGTGTCGTCGTCGGCATCCTCGGCGCGCGCGTGGCCGAGGGGGCTCTGGCCACAGCGTGGGGGTGGCGCAGCATCTACGCCGGACTCGCCCTGGCTCTGGTCGTGCTGGCAGCCGCGGGCGCGCGACTGCTGCCGCCCGACCCACGAATCCACCAGAGCACCTATCCACAGGTGCTGGCATCGTTTGGCCGGCTGTTCGGCGAACCTCTGTTCATCTCGCGCGGACTGATCGCGTTCTTCCTGTTCGCCTCCTTCGGCACGCTGTGGAGCGGCCTGGCTTTGCCGCTCACAGCTGGTCCGTGGCACCTGAGCACAGCACAGATCGGACTGTTCGGCATTGCGGGCCTCGCCGGCGCGCTGAGCGCCGCGCGGGCGGGACGCTGGGCCGATACCGGACTCGCCGGCGCCGTCACCGGCGGGGCACTCGGGCTCCTGGTCGCGTCGTGGCTGGCCATCGGACAGGCCTGTTGGTCGCTGGTCCTCGTCGTCGCGGGTGTGATCGTGCTCGATTTCGCCGTGCAGGCAGCGCATGTGTGCAATCAGCATGCGCTCACCACGACCTACCCACACCGCACCAGCAGCGTCATCGGCGGCTACATGTTCTTCTATTCGCTGGGCTCGGCTGCGGGCGCAACCGCGACGACCGCGGTGTACTCGGTCGCGGGATGGATCGGATCGAGCATCCTCGGCGCGACCTTCGCGGCCTGCGCACTCGTCGTGTGGTCAGTCAGCCGATCCGCGGTCTGACCGTGATGACGGTGGCCGCGAGGGCCGGCTCAGGTCAGATAGCGGTACGTGGGTGATCCCGGTTCGAGCAATTCGACGTGGATGTCGGAGCCCGCCATGCGGGCCAGCAGGCCTTCGAGATCCGTCGCCGCACTCAGCTCGACGCCGCAGAACGCCTCACCGGTCTCGCGGTTGTTGCGTTTGACGTACTCGAACAACGTAATGTCGTCGCCCGGGCCCAGCACCTCGTCGAGGAACCGGCGCAGCGCCCCGGGCTCCTGGGGAAAGTCGACCAGGAAGTAGTGCTTGAGCCCCAGATGCACCAACGAGCGTTCGACCACCTCGCTGTAGCGCGAGACGTCGTTGTTCCCGCCCGAGATCAGGCATACCACCGTCGATCCCGGCTCGATGTCGGCCTCCAACAACGCCGCCACCGACAACGCGCCCGCCGGTTCGGCGATGATCCCGTCGTTCTGGTACAGGTCGAGCATCGTGGTACACACCGCACCCTCGTCGACCGTGGTGAGCGTGACCATGTCTCCAGCCGCGGCCAGGGCGGCATACGGCAGCGCCCCGGCGCGGGCCACCGCCGCGCCGTCGACGAACTGATCGACGTTCTCGAGCGTCACCGGAGCACCCTCGGCCAGTGCGGCGATCATGGACGCCGCACCCGCGGGTTCGACCCCGAGGATCGAGGTATCCGAGGCGCGCTCCGCCAGATAGGTGGTGATGCCTGCGATACAACCGCCGCCGCCGACCGGCACGATCACCAGGTCCGGTTCCTCCTCGAGTTGGTCGAGGATTTCGGCGGCGATGGTGCCCTGACCGGCGATGGTGCGTACGTCGTCATACGGGGGCACCAGGGTGGCCCCGGTGCGCGCGACGTCGTCCAGCGCGGCGGCCGCCGCGAGATCGTACGTCGACCCCACGGCGATGAGGTCGATGAACTCCCGCCCGTGGTAGCGGATGCGGTCCCGTTTCTGTTTCGGCGTCTTGCCGGGTACGTAGACCCGGCCGTGGGTTTTCATCGACCGGCACGCCATGGCGAAACCCTGTGCGTGATTGCCCGCCGAGGAACACACCACCCCCGCGGCCAATTCGTCCGCCGAGAGCTGGGCCATCAGGTTGAATGCCCCCCGAACCTTGTACGAACGTACGGCCTGTAGATCCTCGCGTTTGAGGTAGACGTTGGCACCGGTGGCTTCCGACAGGCGTTCGTTGTATTGCAGCGGGCTGCGTGTGACCACGCCCGAAATTCGCTCAGCGGCCTCGTCGATGTCGGCCGCGGACAGCGGCGCAGTCGTGGGAGGCACTCGCGAGCTCTTGCTCAATTCGGCAGTCACCGTTCAATGGTGCCACTGGCCAGCGGTTTCACGGCACCGGGGTGAGCACAAACACCGGGATCTGACGCTCGGTCTTCTTCTGGTACTCGGCGTAGTCAGGGAATGCCTCCACCGCGCGCTGCCACCACAGCGCCTTCTCGTCACCGGTGACTTCGCGCGCCGTGTAATCACCCGACGCGGTGCCGTCTTGGAGTTCGACGTGGGGATTCTTCTTGACGTTGTAGTACCAGACCGGGTTTTTCGGGGCCCCTCCCAGTGACGCGACCACCGCGTATTCACCGTTGCGCTCGACGCGCATGAGTGGTGTCTTGCGGATCTTGCCGGTTTTCGCACCGATGGTGGTCAGCAGGATCACCGGTCGCCCGTTGAGCTCGGTGCCGGACGTGCCGCCAGAGGACATGTACGTCTCGGCGTTCTCGCGAGCCCAGTCGGATGTGCTCGGTTCGTAATCTCCGGTGAGCGGCATGCCACCAAGCCTAAGGCCGTCGTCGACGCGGTAGGCCCAATCGCACAAGACGGCCGAAATGTGGTTGACCTGGCTTCGAAGCGGGAAGACAACCCGCATGTGGCGGCTCGGTGTTCGGCAGTTGGCGGTCTGCGCTGTGACGGCCCCGGCCGTGGCCGTGGCTGCCTGCGCGAGCCCCACCGAAGTCCCTGCCGGCGCCTTGACCGCGCGGATGGTGATCGATAACAAGGAAACATCCGCGACGTATCCGGTCGACTGCACGCAGCGAGGCTGGCTCTGGACCATCGAGACCCTGCCGCAAACACCCGGCTTCACGGCGATCGTAGAGACGGGCGCCGCTGTCGAGCCCAAGGTGATGCGGATCGACGACTTGGCGGGGTTTACCGGTAGCGCGGCGGACGACGCCCTCGCCGGCGCGGAAATGGAGGGAACGACGATCCGGGTCAGCGGCACCGCGCATGGCGCCTTCGCCGATCGTCCTACCAAGCCGGCCGAGGTTCAGTTCGAGATGGAAGCCCACTGCTGAGGCCCCGATAACCGGATACCCCTCATTCCGCGTTTCGGGTAGCCGAAATCTTTCTTGCGAGCTATCGTCAATGTATGACCGCGGCCGGGAACTTTCGCAACGCCACCTTCCGGGCTGATCACCAGGTCGACATCGCCGGGGTGCCCTGGCCGGCCTACAAATTGATCGCCCTGGCGATCGGTGCCCTGGTGCTGCTGGGCGTCGGCGTGGTCACGATGAGCGCGGCACCTGCCGTCCTCGCCGCGAGCGCGGCCACCCTCGTGGTGTGGCTGGGCCTCGGCCACTCGTCCCCCTCGGGTCACTGACCTTCGAGCCACGTGATGGCAAGTGCGGTAAACGTTTTCGGCGAATCGTTCAGCCACGGACCAGGAGTACCGTCGGACTCGTGGGAATCGCGACGACTGGCCTGGCGCCGGTAGAAGAAACCGCATTCTTGACCCTGTACGCCAGGGCGCTCGACAGCCGATGTGCCCGGCCGATCCTCGGCGACGCACTGGCAGATCGAGCGGTCGGCGAACTCGACTACGACTTCGCCAGCTTGGGCGTGCAGACCAGTGTGGTGTGCCAGACGGCGTTGCGGGCCAAGATGCTCGATGCCCGGGTCCGCGCGTTCGTGGCCGAGCATCCCGACGCGGTCGTCGTAGACCTCGGAGGCGGCCTCGACAGTGGCGTACACCGGGTAGCGCCACCGGCGACGGTCGACTGGTACAGCGTCGACCTGCCTGGGGTCAGCGAACTGCGGGGGCGCGTGATTCCGCCACTCCCCCAGGCCCACATCGTCGCCGCATCACTGGACGACCCGGACTGGACCGATCCGATCCCGTCCGATCGGCCCACCATCTTGGTGGCGGACGGACTGTTCGCATTCCTTTCCGAGCCGGTGATCATCGGCATCTTCCAAAAGATCACCCAACACTTCGACTCCGGCGAGGTGGCCTTCAACGACTACGGCCGCATCGGTTGGATCAGCCGGGCGGCACTCAATCTGTTTCCGGCCAAGATGTTCAAAGACGTCGAGAGCCAGTGGGGATACCCCGGATTCAAGGATGCTCACCATCCCGAAACATGGAATCCACGACTGCATCTGGTCGAGGAGACCAGCCTTACCCGCCAGCCCGAGGTCGACCTCTTCCCCGGCTGGGTGCGCATTGCCACTCGAGCCTCAGCCTTCAGCAAGGCGACGGCCCGCAAAGCGCGGATCCTGCGGTACCGGTTCTGACCGCTTGCTCCATCAGGTCGGCACCGCCGCGTGAATGCCACAGGTACACGCATCGATGGACGGGCACGTGCACTGCATGCCCCACTCGATGATCGCCCTGGCCTGAGCCAGCGCACTCATCTGCTCATCGATCTGGGAGAGCTTGGCCTGAGCCAGGGCCCGCGCAGCCGGCCGCCCGGGGGTGTCGTCGTCCATCAGCACGGCGATGTCGTCGAGCGTGAATCCTGCGCTCTTGCAGAGCCGGATCACCTCCAGCCGCACGAGCACCGACTCCTGGTAACGCCGCTGCCCACCGACGCGCTCCGGAGCCGGGAGCAGACCCAGCTGTTCGTAATAACGCAGCGCGGTCTGCGCGACGCCCGCCCGACGGGCCACCTCACCGATGGTCAGCCGTTCGCTCACCGTGAACTCCTCGCCGCGGACTTGACTTAGAGTCAACTCTAAGTTGTTGACTCGTGGCATGTCATCCACCGACACCTTGAACCAAACCCGTTACGCGGTCCTACGCAGCTTCCGTCGTGACGGTTCGCCCGTCGACACCCCGATCTGGTTCGCCGTCGAGGGCGACCGAAGCATCGTCTTCCGGACGAAGCGGGGCCCAAAAACCAAACGCCTGAGCGCAAACCCAGAAGTCGAGCTCATCGCCTGCGACTATCGTGGTCGCATCACCGACGGCATTCGTCTGCACGGCCGGGCTTCGATGCTGTCGGGCGCGCCGGCACAGCAGGCCAACCGTGCGCTGCACCGGCGCTACGGCTGGCAGTGGAACATCGTGCCGCTGCTGAAGATCCCCGGTGTCACCAACGTGCACCGGGGCCTCCCGCTACGCGAAAAGCTACGCCGCGCGCGGATGCGTGAAGTGTGGCCTGACAGCGCCATCGTTCGCGTCGAGTTGACGCCGGACTCCCCCGGCTACCCCAGGCAGCCGGGGCCCAGCAGCGCCTTGAGGTCACCCATCAAGGCCGACGACGGAGTGACGCGCAGCGACTGATCCAACTCCAGCGTGGTGATCCGCTCACCGCTGATCAGCCGCAGATGCACCTGGGACGTGCCGGGGTGGTTGGCCAGCACCTGCTTGAGCGCACTGACCTTGTCGATCGTGCACTGCCTCGTGGGCAGGCTGACCGCCAGCGGACGGTCAGCCTGGGCGCTGCTGAAGTCGGGCACGACGAGCTCGTGGGCGATCAGCGAGATCCGGTCGTCGCGCGCGGCCACCTTCGCCTTGACCAGCACCACCACGTCGTCGGCGATCTCGTGACCGAACAGCGAATAGGTCTGCGGGAAGAACAGAACCTCGATACCACCGGTGAGGTCTTCCAATTGAGCTGACGCCCAAGGCAAGCCGTTCTTGTTCACGCGACGGTTGACCGAGGCCAGGATGCCGCCGACCACCACCTGCGCATCGTTGGCGACATCGCCGTCGAGGATCGCCGGAATCTGGGTGTCGACCTGGTTGGCCAACAGATGCGCGACGCCGTTGAGCGGATGCCCGGACACGTACAGCCCCAGCATCTCGCGTTCGAGGGCGAGCTTGTGCTTGTCCTCCCACTCCTCTTCCGGCACACGGATGGTGAACACAGCGTCCGTGCCGCCGCCGTCATCGGTGCCACCGAAGAGGTCGAACTGGCCCATCGCTTCGGCCTTCTTGGTGCCGAGCACCGAATCGACCGCATCGGTGTGCACCAGGAACAGCCCCTTGCGGGGATGGCCGAGCGAGTCGAACGCGCCTGCCTTCACCAATGATTCGGTGACCTTCTTGTTGCAGGCCGCGATGTCGATCTTGTTGAGGTAGTCGGAGAAGTCGGCGTACTTGCCCTTCTCGGTACGGGTATTGATGAGCGAGGCAACGACATTCGCGCCGACGTTGCGGATCGCGCCCAGACCGAACCGGATGTCGTCGCCCACCGAGGCGAAGTTCTGCACCGACTCGTTGACGTCGGGTGGCAGCACGGTGATGCCGAGCCGGCGGCAGTCGGCGAGGTAGACCGCGGCCTTGTCCTTGTCGTCACCGACGGAGGTGAGCAGACCGGCCATGTACTCGGCCGGGTAGTTCGCCTTCAGGTACGCCGTCCAGTAGGACACGAGACCGTAACCGGCCGCGTGGGACTTGTTGAACGCGTATCCGGCGAACGGAAGGATGGTGTCCCACAAGGCTTTCACTGCGGCCTCGGAGAACCCGTTGGCGGTCATCCCTTCCTTGAAGCCCTTGTACTCGGCTTCGAGCACCTCAAGCTTCTTCTTGCCCATGGCCTTTCGGAGCGCGTCGGCCTTACCCATGGTGTAGGAGGCGACCTTCTGCGCGATGAACATGATCTGCTCTTGGTAGACGATCAGGCCGTAGGTCTCGGCGAGGATGTCCTTGAGCGGTTCCTCGAGCTCGGGGTGGATGGGCTTGATCGCCTGCCGGCCGTTCTTGCGGTCGGCGTAATCGTTGTGGGCGTTCATGCCCATCGGACCGGGACGGTACAGCGCGAGCACCGCCACAATGTCGTTGAATCCGGTGGGCTGCATGCGCCGCAGCAGGTCGCGCATGGCACTGCCGTCGAGCTGGAACACGCCCAGGGTGTCACCGCGGCCGAGCAACTCGTAGGCCGCCGGATCGTCGAACGGCAGCGTGTCCAGGTCCAGGTCGATCCCGCGGTTGGCCTTGATGTTCTCCAGGCAGTCACCGATGATCGTCAGGTTCCGCAGGCCGAGGAAGTCCATCTTCAGCAGGCCGATGGCCTCGCACGACGGATAGTCCCACCCCGTGATGACCGCACCGTCCTGCGGGCGCTTCCAGAGCGGGATCGCGTCGATCAGCGGCTCGGAGCTCATGATCACCGCACACGCGTGCACACCAGCGTTGCGGACCAGGCCTTCCAGACCGCGCGCGGTCTCGAAGATGGTCCGCACATCCGGATCGGTGTCGATCAGCGCTCGGACCTCGGCGGCTTCCTTGTACCGCTCGTGGTTGGGATCGGTGATCCCCGAGACCGGGATGTCCTTGGCCATGATGGGCGGCGGCAGCGCCTTGGTGATCCGGTCGGCGATCGCAAAACCCGGCTGACCGTAATGCACGCGGGCCGAATCCTTCAGCGCCGCTTTGGTTTTGATGGTACCGAAGGTGATGACCTGGGCCACCCGGTCGCTGCCCCACTTGTTGGCGGCATACCGCAGCATCTCGCCGCGGCGACGGTCGTCGAAGTCGATGTCGATATCGGGGGCCGACGGACGCTCCGGGTTGAGGAACCGCTCGAACAGCAGACCGTGCGGGATGGGGTCGATATTGGTGATGCCCAGCGCGTAGGCCACCAGCGAGCCGGCCGCCGAACCACGGCCCGGGCCGACCCGGATGCCCACCGAACGGGCGTAGTTGATCAGGTCGGCCACGATCAGGAAGTAGGACGGGAAGCCCTTCTCGCAGATGACCTTGATCTCGTAGGCGGCGCGATCGGTGTACTCGGCGGGCACGGCTGCGCCACGGAACCGGCGCTCCAGCCCGGCCTGCACCTCATGGGTCAGCCAGGAGGCCTGGTCATGCCCGTCGGGAACCGGGAACACCGGCATCCGGTCGGTGGGCGTCCACACGTCGGCGTAGGACTGCACCCGCTCGCCGATGAGCACCGTGGAATCGCACGCGCCGGGCACCTGGGAGTCCCACAGGGCCCGCATCTCCTCGGCCGACTTGAGGTAGTAACCGTCGCCGTCGAACTTGAAGCGGTTCGGATCCGACAAGGTCTTGCCGGTCTGGATGCACAGCAGCGCCTCGTGGTTCTGCGAGGCCTCCCGCGTCACGTAGTGGCAGTCGTTGGTGGCCAGTGGCGGGATGCCCAGCTTCTGCCCGATTTCCAGCAGGCCTTCACGGACCCGGCGCTCGATGTCGAGGCCGTGGTCCATGAGCTCCAGGAAGAAGTTGTCGGGACCGAAGATCTCGCGCCATTTGGCGGCCGCCTCCAGCGCCTCCTGGCGGTGGCCGAGCCGCAGCCGGGTCTGCACCTCACCCGACGGACAACCCGTCGTGGCGATGATCCCCTCGGCGTGCTCGGCGATGATCTCGGCGTCCATGCGGGCCCACTTGCCCAGCTGCCCCTCGAAGGAGGCCAGCGACGAGAGCTTGAACAGGTTGCGCAGACCCGTCGCGTTCTCGGCGACCATCGTCATGTGGGTGTAGGCACCGCTACCCGAGACGTCGTCACCCTTCTGACTCGGGTCACCCCACTGGACACGTTTGGTCTCGAAGCGAGAGGCGGGCGCGATGTACGCCTCGATACCGATGATCGGCTTGATGCCGGCCTTGGTCGCCGAGTTGTAGAACTCGCTGGCCCCGAACATGTTGCCGTGGTCGGTCATTCCGATGGCCGGCATGCCGAGACGCTGCGCCTCGGCCAGCATCGGAGTGATCTTCGCGGCGCCGTCCAGCATCGAGTACTCGGTGTGGTTGTGCAGGTGGACAAAGGAGCCCGAAGATGAACCGCTCATAGGGCTGCCAGTCTATTGCGCCCCACCGACACCGCCGCGCGTGTCGCAACGCGTGTCTTTGGCGGCGGGCCGGCGGGATCCGCCGGACTCGGACAGCAAGCCGTTTCCGATCACCAGATGAAGTTGCTTGGCAATCTCGGGAAGGTCCACCGAACGGCGCTGCCAACCGGTATAGGCCCCCACGCCCCACACCATCGCGTACAGCAGCTCCACCAGAACCGCCGGATCGGTGTGCGGCGGCAGTTCGCGGTGCTCGACGGCCTGGACGATCACCTCACTCAGGAAGTCACGGGTGGCCGCGACGGTGACCGCGGGCAGCTCGGGGTGGCGAAGCGCTTCCAGCCGGGCATTGACCAGGAATCCGACCACCGCCCGGTCGTGTTGCCAGACCGCGACCACCGCCTCGACATACGCACGTAACCGATCCATCGCTAATTCATGCTTTTTCGCGATACGGATGCACTCGTCGACCACCTCGTGCGCGCGCGTGAGCAGGGCGCGGTAGAGCTCCTCGCGACTCGAGAAGTAGTAGTTCAGCGTGGGACGACTCAGCCCGCTGCGCTTGGCGATCTCCTGGAACGTCGTCGCGGCGTAGCCGCGCTCGTTCATGACGTCGTAGGCCGTTCGCAGGATGCGTTCACGGGTTTGCGCGGCATCGGCACCGACCGGTCGGCCGGGCCCTCGACGGCCACGCGGGTGTGCGCCTTGCGGAGTCATCGAGCAAACCCTATTGCATAGCTAAATCAAGGTCAAAAGTCCCACTCGCAAACGGCAGGGCCAGAATTCAGGAGGACAGTGGCTGGGCCCGGGCCCGGCCGGTGTCGTCCCGCCCTTGTTCGGCCGGCCGTTTGCGCAGCACACCGATGGTCATGATCAGCAGCGCGAGCCAGATCAAAGCGAACCCGATCCACCGGCCCGGCGGCATCGGCTCATGGCCGATGAACACACCCCATGCCATCTGCAGGCCAGGGTTGAGGTAGAACAGCAGCCCCAGCGTCACCATCGGAAGGCGTTGGGCGGCGGCGGCGAACAGGAGCAACGGCACGGCGGTGACCGGACCGGCCAGGAGCAACAATGCCGCGTGCCCGGGGCCATGGTCGAGGAAGTTTGCACCGCCGGTCAGTTCCAGCGCGAGCAGATAACCGGCGGCCAGCGGAAGGGCCAGCAACGTCTCTACGGCCACGCTCACTCTCGGATCGGCCTGGACCACTTTCTTGACCAGGCCGTAGAGGCCGAACGAGAGCGCCAGCGTGACCGCAATGTAGGGCGGTGCTCCCACGCCGACGGTCAGAATCACCACTGCGCCGACCGCGAGCAGCAACGCGACCGCCTGCCATCGGGTGATCCGCTCGCGGAACACCAATACGCCCAACAGCACACTGACCAGAGGATTGATGAAGTACCCGAGAGCGGCATCCACGACGTGACCGGTCGTGACGGCGTAGATGTAGGTTCCCCAGTTCAGCGAGATCAGAGCCGCTGCCGCGGCCAGTTGCAACCAGGTCCGCCACCGCAACCGGCGCAGATCCCCGAGACGTCGGCCTGCCGCGAGCACCAGCACGAGGAACACGGCACTCCAGACGATGCGGTGAGCCAGCACCTCAAGCGCACCCGCGGGCAGCAGGAGCAGGAAGAATCCGGGGCACAATCCCCACCAGATGTACGCCCCGGCGCCGTACAGCACCCCGGAACGCCCCGCGCCCGCCGGCTTCTGGCCCGCGTCGCCACCCACGGCTAGTGGCGACGGAGCACGTCGAGCGCGGCCTGCAGGTCAGCCGGGTACGGGCTGGTGATCTCGATGCGCCGGCCGTCGGCCGGATGCGCAAAGGCAAGTGACCGCGCATGCAACCATTGCCGTTCGAGCCCAAGCTTTTTCGCGAGCGTCGGGTCGGCTCCGTAGGTCATGTCGCCACAACAGGGGTGATGCAGCGCCGCGAAGTGCACGCGGATCTGGTGGGTCCGGCCCGTCTCCAACTCGATATCGAGCAGGCTGGCGGCCTGGAACGCCTCAAGAGTGTCGTAGTGGGTGATGCTGTGTCGGCCGCCGTCGACGACCGCGAACTTCCAGTCATGGCCCCGGTGCCGCCCGATCGGCGCATCGATGGTCCCGCTCGACGGGTCGGGGTGGCCCTGCACGAGGGCGTGGTACCGCTTGTCGACCGTGCGTTGTTTGAACGCTCGCTTGAGCACCGTGTACGCCCGTTCCGACAGCGCCACCACCATGACACCGGACGTGCCGACATCGAGTCGGTGCACGATGCCCTGCCGCTCGTGGATGCCCGACGTGCTGATCCGGAACCCGGCCGCGGCCAGCCCGCCCAACACGGTGGGCCCGTGCCAGCCGACCGTGGCGTGCGCGGCCACACCGGGCGGCTTGTCCACCGCGACGATGTCGGCGTCGGAGTAGAGGATGTCCATGCCCTCGATGTCGACCGGGGTGTTCTCGACGGGGGCCGGCGGCTCGGGCAACCGGACCTCCAACCAGGCGCCCGCGACGAGTTTGTCGGACTTGGCTGCGGGGGCACCGTCGAGGTCGACGCCGCCGTCCTCGGCCAGGGCGGCCACCGCGGTACGAGACAACCCGAGCAGCCGGGCCAACCCGGCGTCGACTCGCATTCCCGCCAGGCCCTCGGGCACCGGCATCGATCGGGTCGTCACTATGACGTCTCGGCCTGGCCGCCGACTGCGCTCGACTCGTCGGAGGGGGTCGCCGCCTCCCGGCCGCCCTCGGTGTCGGTCTTGGTGTCGGTCTTGGTGTCGGGGCGTCGGCGACCGACGGTGTCGAAGTCGAAGCCGAACAACGACAAGGCCACCAGCAGGATCGCGCCACCGACCACCGCCGGATCGGCGACGTTGAACACCGGCCACCAGCCGACCGAGAAGAAATCGACGACGTGGCCGCGCAGCGGACCGGGCGCCCGGAAGAAACGATCGATCAGGTTTCCGGTCGCGCCGCCCAGGATCATGCCGAGGCCGAGCGCCCACCACGGAGACACCAGTCGACGACCCATCCAGACGATGCCGATCACCACACCCGTCGCGATGAGCGTCAGAACCCAGGTGTATCCGGTCGCCATCGAGAACGCCGCGCCGGAGTTGCGCACCAACGTCCAGGTGACCGTGTCGCCGATGATCGACACCGGTTGACCCGGCGTCAGTAACCGAACCGCAAGCACCTTGGTCACGACGTCGACGAACAGCACCACTGCCGCCACGGTGAGCAGTAGGCGCAGTCGCCGGCGAGGCCGGGCAACGGCTGCTGAGGACGATTTCGTGTCCCCGGTTGCGTCGGTCACCGGCTCTACCGGGCCTGACGATTCATCAGTCACTCTCCCATCATCCCAAACAGTCGATGCGCGACAATCTGCACCGTGACCCAGACCTCGACGGTGCCCGCCCCGCCGGCCGAGCGCATCGTCGTCATCACGACCGGCGGCACGATCTCCACCAGCACCGACGACGCCGGAATTCGACATCCCAGGCGTACCGGAGCCGAATTGACGGCCGGTTTGGCGCCCGGCCTCGAGGTCGAGGTGGTCGACCTGATGACGGTGGACAGCGCGCTGCTCACCCCTGCCGACTGGGACGCGATCGCCGCCGCAGTGGCGGCGGCCTCGACCCGGGCGGACGGCATCGTGGTGACCCACGGCACCGACACCATGGAGGAAACCGCGCTCTGGCTCGAACTCGGCTACCACGGTGACGTGCCGGTGGTGCTGACCGGGTCGCAGCGTAGTGCCGATGCCCCCGACAGCGACGGACCGGACAACCTGCGTGACGCGATCGCGGTCGCCTCCAGTTCCCAGGCCCGCGGACTCGGCGTCGTGGTGAGCTTCGCCGGGACCGTGTGGCAACCGCTGGGCCTGCGCAAGCGCCATACCTGGGAGTTGAACGCGTTCACGGGCACTGCACTCGCCACGATCACCGCCGGCGCCTGTGACGTGACCGCGGCCAAGCACGGCGCATTCCTGGGCGAGCTGTCCGCGGCGACGGCCCCTCGCGTCGACATCGTTGCCGCCTATCCCGGCGGTGACGCGGCCGCCCTGGACGCCTGCGTCGCCGCCGGGGCATCGGCCGTCGTCATCGAGGCGGTGGGTTCGGGGAATGCCGGCGCCGCGTTGATCGACGGGGTGCGTCGGCACTGTCGCGACGGCGTGCTCGTCGCGATAACGACCCGGGTTCCCGATGGTCCGGTCGCCGCGCAGTACGGCCCCGGACAACAGCTCGTCGATGCCGGTGCGGTGATGGTGTCCCGACTGCGCGCACCCCAGGCCCGGGTGCTCCTGATGGCGGCGTTGGCCGCGGGCCGGCCGGTTGACGAAGTCTTCGAGGCCTGGGGTTGACGGCCTGTGCTCAAATAGAGAACGTGCGATTCCACATTGCGGCGGCGGTGGCCGTCAGCGTCCTCGCGCTCGGACCCGCCCCGACCGCGGCGGCGTGGCCGTGGCCGCCGCCACCGGGGGTCGAGGACATCGACGCGTACCCGATCGCGGAGGGTAACTACACCTCGCCCACCGACTTTTACGGGCTGTACTTTCAGACCCCGGACGGTCGGTTCTGTGGAATCCTGCCCAACCGCGGCCCGGTCGGCTGCGACGCGGTGCCCGCGGATGCGCCGGAGGGCATGACGCAGACCTTCGTCGAGGCCGGTGGACCGGCTTCCTATCGCCATTCGGGGACCACGCTGTTCACCCGTGACGTCGACGTGCTGCCCGCGGGTCACCGACTGGAGAATTGGGGAGCCGCCTGCGGTGTCGCCCATGACGGCACACTGATCTGTAAAACCTCTGGCCGGCACGGCTTTTCGTTGGATCGCGACACTGGATTTCTCTGGTAGGCGAGGTTCAATCGGTCTGTCCGGCCAGATAGTCGCCCCAGTCCAAGCTGTCGATCGGGTTGGCCCGCGCGAGCCCCGGCGTGTCCGCCGGAAACGTTCGGGCGATACCGGGTCCGCTGGCGCGGGTCTCGAAACGCACCGTCATCACGCCGTGTCCGGCGCCCTGAATCCAGCCGTGGCCGTGATCGGGGTGCTCCACATCATCACCGATGCGCCAACCGGCCGGCGAGCCAGCCGCTGTCCCGGCCTCGGACACTGTCTGCTCGGGGATGTCGACCACATCGTCGAGTCGCTCGAGATCGGGGAACAACGACTCCTGCCGGATTTCAGACAAGCCCGAAAAACCCACTCCGACAAGTCGGATCGGACCGACCTCGACCGGGTCGAGCAACAGACGATGGGCCGTGCCGATCAACGTGGAAGCCTCGGTGGTGGCATACGCCAGGGTGGCCGAGCGGGTCAGCGTGCTCATGTCGGACTTCTTGAGCTTGACCGTCACGGTGCGCGCGCCCCGTCCGTCCTTGGCCAGGCGCCGGTGGGCATGCTCGCCGATCGGGCCGATCGCTTCCTGCAACTGACGCAGCGTGGTGAGGTCTTCGGGAAACGTCGACTCCGCGCTGATCTGCTTGGCCTCGGCCCGCTCGGCCACCGGGCGGTCGTCGATCCCCTGAGCCAACCGGTGCAGCGCCGGCCCCACCGTGGTACCCAGCACGCTGGCCGCCTCGGTATCCGACAGCGCGGCCAATGCTCCGACCGTCTCGATGCCCAACCGGTGCAACTTCTCCTCGGCCACCGGCCCGATGCCCCACAACTTGCGCACCGGTAGCCCGTCGAGCAACAGGGCTTCCTCGTCGCGACGGATGATCCGGATGCCGTCAGGCTTGGCCAGACCCGACGCGATCTTGGCCATCTGTTTTCCGGATCCGGCTCCCACCGAGGCCACCAACCCGGTCTGCTCACGCACCTTGGCCCGCAACTGCTGACAAAACCACTCGACGTCGGTCGCGGAGGCACCGGCCAGCTCCTCGGGTTCCCCGAATGCCTCGTCGAACGACAACTGTTCGAGCACCGGTATGACGCTGCGGACGGTGTCGAGCGCTCGACGACTGGCCACGCCGTACACCGCACCCCGCGGCGGCAACACCACCGCCGGTGCGCCGACGAGCCGGCGGGCCTGATGCATCGGCATCGCCGAGCGCGCACCGTAGCGACGCGCCTCATAACTGGCGCCGGCCACCACGCCGCGCCCACCCAGACCACCGACAAGGACGGGCCGGCCACGCAGGGTGGGCCGGGTCAGCTGCTCGACCGACGCGAAGAACGCATCCATGTCCAGGTGCAGGACCCAGCGTCCGCCCGCTCTCTCGGCGCCACCCATGGCTGCTGATGCTATGGCGCTAGCCTGACGTGCATGACGCCGGACGACGTACCGATCAGTGACGACTCGATTCGCCTCGGGCAGTTCCTCAAGCTCGCCTCTCTGATCGACAGCGGTGCCGACGCCAAAGCCGTCATCGCCGATGGTCTGGTCAGCGTCAACGGCGAGGTCGAGTACCGCCGGGGCCGCCAGCTGCACGACGGTGACGAGGTCAGCCTGGCCGGCCGGATGGCCCGGGTCCTACGCCGAGTGTGAACTTCATTTCGAAGAAAGCGTGAAATCTCGCCATCAAGTTCACGTTCGGCGGGATTCACGCCTTGGCGATCGCGACCCGCACCCCGTCGCCGATCTCGGTGCCATCGGCGACGTCACCGAAATCGAAACTGGTGGCCAGGATCTCACCGGCGATCAGATCACGATGGGCACGCGCCCACGGCTCGAACTGGGCCGGCACCGACATCTGCACCACGATCCGATCGGATACCTCCAGACCGGTGGACTTGCGCAGCTCCTGTAGTTCACGGATGCGGTCCTTGGCCCAGCCCTCGGCCTCGAGCTCCTCGGTGACCGTGCCGTCGAGGACCACCAGGCCCGCACCGCCGGGCAGCGCCGCAGTCCACTCCGGATCAGCCGCAACCAGTTTGGCGGTGTACTCCTCGGGCTGCAGCACCACCGGACCGGCGGTCAGCGTGCCGTCGGGGTTGACCACGCCCTCCCCCGCCTTGACCGCCTTGATCGCGGCCTGCACGTCCTTGCCGATGCGGGGACCCGCGACACGGGCGTTGACCGCCAGGTCGAACTTGCCGTAGGTGTCGATGTCGTCGGTCAGCTCGACGGTCTTGACGTTGAGCTCGTCGGCGATCAGGTCGGCGAACGGGGCCAGCGCGGCCGGGTTCACCGACTTGTCCAGAGCCACAGTCAACTTGGGCAGCGGCAACCGCACCCGCAGCTTCTTGGCCTTGCGCAGTGAGGAGCCCACCGAGCACACCTCGCGCACCTGGTCCATCGCCGCCACCAGATCGGCATCCTTGGGCAGGATGTCGGCTTCCGGCCAGTCGGTCAGATGCACCGAACGCTCACCGGTCAGGCCGCGCCAGATCACCTCGGTGGCCAGCGGCAACAGCGGCGCGGCCAGTCGGCAGGTCACCTCCAGCACGGTGTGCAGGGTGTCGATGGCGTCGGCATCTTCTTCCCAGAACCGCGATCGTGACCGGCGCACATACCAGTTCGTCAATGCCTCGGTGAACTGCCGCAGCTCGTCACACGCCCCGGAGATGTCGCAGGTGTCCAGCGACACGGTGAGGTCGTCACGCAGCTGGGCGAGCTTGGCCAGGATGTAGCGATCCAGCACGTTGGCCGAATCGGTGCGCCATGTGCCCTTCTTCGGCGCGTACAGCGCCAGGAAGCTGTAGGCATTCCACAACGGCAGCAGCACCTGTCGCACGCCTTCACGGATGCCCTGTTCGGTGACGATCAGGTTGCCACCGCGCAGGATCGGCGACGCCATCAGGAACCAGCGCATGGCATCGGACCCGTCACGGTCGAACACCTCGGACACATCGGGGTAGTTGCGCAGCGACTTGCTCATCTTCTGGCCGTCGTTGCCCAGGACAATCCCATGTGCCACACAGGTTTTGAAGGCCGGCTTGTCGAAGAGTGCGGTGGCCAGCACATGCATGGTGTAGAACCAGCCGCGGGTCTGGCCGATGTATTCGACGATGAAATCGCCGGGGAAGTGGGCGTCGACACCGTTGTGGCCGTCGAACCACTCCCGATTCTCGAACGGGTAGTGCACCTGGGCGTACGGCATCGACCCGGAGTCGAACCACACGTCGAACACATCCTCGATGCGGCGCATGGTGGACTTGCCAGTCGGATCGTCGGGGTTGGGCCGGGTCAGCTCGTCGATGAACGGCCGGTGCAGATCGGTCGGCCGCACCCCGAAATCGCGCTCGAGCTCGTCGAGGCTGCCGTAGACGTCGATCCGCGGATAGGCCGGATCATCCGATTTCCACACCGGGATGGGGCTGCCCCAGTAGCGATTTCGCGATACCGACCAGTCGCGGGCATTGGCCAGCCATTTGCCGAACTGTCCATCCTTGACGTGTTCGGGATACCAGGTGATCTGCTGGTTGAGCTCGACCATCCGGTCGCGGAACTCGGTGACCTTGATGAACCACGACGAGACCGCGCGGTAGATCAACGGATTACGGCACCGCCAGCAGTGCGGGTAGGAGTGCTCGTAGGTCTCGTGCCGCAGTAGCACCGCCCCGTTGGCCGCGGCCGACCCGTCACCGTTCTTGAGATCCCGGATGATCTGAGAGTTCGCCTCGAAGACCTGCTGACCCGCGTAATCGGGCACCGAGCTGTCGAAGCGTCCCTTCGAATCCACCGGCGTGACCGCGACGATGTCGGCGGTGTCCGCGGTGGCCTTGTCGTCCTCGCCATAGGCCGGGGCCATGTGCACGATGCCGGTGCCGTCCTCGGTACTGACGAAGTCGGCGGCCAGCACCTGGAACGAGTTGGGTGCGTCCATGAAGTAGGTGAACGGCGGCAGGTAGTGCGTCCCCAGCAGATCCCGGCCGGCGTAGCTGCCCAGCACCTCGGGTTCCTCGCCGAGCTCCCGGGCATAGGCGGCGAGCCGGGCCTGCGCCAGGACATAACGCCGGCCGTCGGGTCCCTGTACCTGGACGTAATCGATGTCCGGGTGGACGGCCACGGCCTGATTGGACGGCAACGTCCATGGCGTCGTCGTCCAGATCAACAGGTGCGCACCCTTGAGCGGGCCGTCGGTCACGGTGAAGCCCACCGTCACCGCCGGATCCTGGCGGCTCTGGTAGACGTCGTCGTCCATGCGGAGCTCATGGTTGGACAGCGGGGTCTCGTCGTTCCAGCAGTACGGCAGGACGCGGTTGCCCTCGTAGGCCAGCCCCTTGTCCCACAGCTGTTTGAAGGCCCAGATCACCGACTCCATGAAGGTCAGGTCCAGGGTTTTGTAGTCGTTGTCGAAGTCCACCCAGCGGGCCTGGCGGGTGACATAGGCCCGCCACTCGTCGGTGTACTTCAGCACCGAGGCGCGGCAGGCCGCGTTGAACGTCTCGATGCCCATCTCTTCGATCTGGGCCTTGTCGGCGATGCCCAGCTGGCGCTGCACCTCGAGTTCGGCGGGCAGGCCGTGGGTGTCCCAGCCGAACCGGCGCTCCACCTTGTAGCCGCGCATGGTGCGGTAGCGGGGCACGATGTCTTTGACATAGCCGGTCAACAGGTGGCCGTAGTGCGGCAGTCCGTTGGCGAAGGGCGGGCCGTCATAAAAGACGTATTCGGGCGCGCCGGCGCGTCTTTCCAGGCTGGCCCGGAAGGTGTCGTCGGCGGCCCAGTAGTCGAGTACCTCGAGTTCCCGCTCGGGGAAATTCGGGGCGGCCGGTTTGGGGTAGGCCGGGTTCGAGTTGGTCGGCTGGGAAGAGGCAGTCACGTCGTCTCCTGTGCCTATGACGCTTCCAGGCACGGGGACGACGTTGCACGGGTGCGCAAGCGCCGCGGTACCACCCCGCTTACGCGTTGTCCTGCAACGCGCCGCTCAACTCGGGCGATCACGGGCCCACCCGTCCGGTTCTACTGGGCATCAAAGCCGTTCTTCCGGAAGCTCCCCGGTGATGGCCGGATCAACGCCGCTGCACCAAGTCTAATGAGGACCGCAAATCGCGATGCGGCCACACCTATCCCGAGGTGAGCTCGATCAGCGCCAGCGGGAACTGTTCGGCCAATTCCTCGATTGTGCACCGGTCGAATCCCCGGGTGTCGAATCGCCAGTGCAGACGCATGGCCGCGGCGCCGGGTTCGACGTGGACGGCCAGTGGCGATCCGCCCTGGTCGACCGTCAGGCCCTGGCCGTACGCAACGCTGACATCCGCCGTCAGGTGGGCGGCACTGTCACTTGTCGGGTAAGCGGCCGCCAGCAGTTCCGGGCCGGAAAGGCCGCGCCGGGACACACAGGGCACTCCGATCCGGCGAACGTCGGTGCCTGCGGGGCCACTGACGATGTCCACGCTCAACATGCCTTCACCGATCGTCCGGGCCACCGCGCGGCCCAACGCGGCCAGCACCAACTCCTCGGCGGTGCATCCCATGGCCACCTGGGCTCCGCGAAGTTCCTCAGTCATCACGTCGTCCAATGAACTGGACACCGTGGCCAGGTCAGCACGGCATGGTCGTCCGGGGATGCCGTAGTCGACTATCCACGAACTCGCGCCGGGTGCATCTCGCAAGACGGAAACAGACATATCTGTAACGGTAAACCAGCGAGTCCCAGAAATGGGAGACCCGTGCCAAAACTCTGACATTGCTGTCAATAAGATGGCAGCTGTTTCGCCGCGGTTCACGGTGACCAAATGCCGGGACGAGGTTTATGGTGTTCAAATGCCGCGAACCGACGAGAACGGCAGGCAACTCAAGGCCCTGCTCGACTACCTTCTGGATGGCGAAGTCGACGCCAAGGCCGTCTACAGCGCATTGGGCGTGTCGAGCAGCACGTACTACCGGCGGATCAAAGAAGCCGACTATCCCAACGCCGAAGAACTGCGCCAGGTCGCCGATCGCTTTCGCCTCAGCTATCCGGACCTGCAGATCCGGTTCGGGCTGATGAGCCATGAGGAAGTCTGGCACTACATGGAATCAGCGCCCGTCACCGTAGAAGCCGGCAACACGGTCATCCGCCACCGGCCCGCTGTTCATCGACGCCCGAAACTGTCCCAACTCACGCCGCGGCCCGACGCGCCACCGCTCTGAGCAGAGTTTCGATGTCCGTCGCCACGCTCATCGCCATCACCCTCGGCTGCATCCTGTGGAGCCTGTGGATCCGACGAGTCACTTGGTCCTGCCGATGGGAAGTGGCCGCCACCCTCAACATCGCGCTCCAAGGCGCGGCGGTACTGCTGATGTCACCGTGGGCGTCGAGCACGATCGGTCCTGTCCTGTACGACCTGACCGGCAAGTGGAACCTTGAGGATTACATCGGCCACGACTGTTACATCGTCGCCGCGTCGGCCATCGTCTACAACTCACTGGGCCGGCTCCAGGACGACAACGCCATGCAGCGGTCGTTCAAGCAGTACGTCGAACGCCCGGCGACGATCTGCATCCCGGTGCTGCTGGCCACCTTCTCACTGGGCAACGGAGCCGCGGTGTACCGGCCGGACTTCTTCCAGGTGCCCACCGACTTCTGGCTGAGCGCCTACTGGATCCTGCTCTGCGGCACGTTGCTCTACCTGCTCGGTTACGGTGCCCGCGCCATGCTGGCGCTGCGCCAGGACCCGCGGTCCCGGCGAATCGCCAACATCTATCTGTTCGCCTCGGCCAGCGGGATGCTCGCCTGCACGATCCGCATCGTCACAGCGTTGGTGCCGTCCCTGCAACCGATCGAAAACGGCCGACTGGTATGGATTTTCGCGTGCGGCTGCGGTGCGATTTTCGCCCTGACCTCGGCGCACTCCTGGCGGATCAAGACACGTTGGTTGGAGTCGAGTAATCGGTGACGTCGAGAGCTCACCGTATCGCAGGTACCGACCGCTGCGGTTGCGCCCGCCCGTAGGATCGAAAAGTGCCGACGCAGACCGAACGTAGCAGCGGCGCAGAACACTCCTCACTGTTCGTCCGGCTCGGCTCGCTGATCGTCCGATGGCCGTGGGTGGTCATCGGAATCTGGTTGGTCATCGCGGCGGCTCTACCGCTGACATTCCCGTCGTTGACGCTGATGGTGCAACAACGGCCGGTCGCGATCCTGCCGTCGCACGCACCGGTCACCCTCGCCACCCGCGAGATGACCGAAGCCTTCCACGAATCGGGTTCGGAGAACGTCCTGTTGGTCGTCTTGACCAACGCCAAGGGGCTCGGTCCGTCAGACGAGGCGACCTATCGCACACTGGTCGAGAACCTGCGCAAGAACGACAAGGACGTCGTGATGCTGCAGGATTTCATCAGCGCCCCTCCCCTGCGGGAGTTCATGGCCAGCAAGGACGGCAAGGCCTGGATTCTGCCGGTCGGCATCGCCGGTGAGGTCGGGTCACCCCAGTCCTACGCGTCCTATACCCGCGTCGCCGGCATCGTGAAAGACAGCGTCGACGACGCCTCTCTCACCGCAAGCCTCACCGGGCCGGCCGCAACCGTCGCCGACCTCACCGACATTGGCGAACGCGACACGACCGCCATCGAGATTGCCACCATCGGACTGGTTCTGGTGATCCTGCTGCTCATCTATCGCAACCCGGTCACGATGTTGCTGCCATTGCTCACCATCGGAGCATCACTGGTCACCGCACAATCGGTGATCGCCGGGCTGGCGTACCTCGGCATGGGCATATCGAATCAGACCGTCGTCTTCCTGACCGCGATGATGGCCGGCGCCGGCACCGACTACGCGGTGTTTCTGGTCAGTCGGTACCACGACTACCTACGGGACGGACTGGAGTCCGATCGCGCGGTCGAACAGGCACTCGGCTCGATCGGCAAGGTCATCGCCGCGTCTGCCGCCACTGTCGCCGTCACATTCCTCGGTATGACGTTCGCCCAACTCGGCGTGTTCTCCACGGTGGGCACTGCTCTCGCAGTCGCCATCGGCATCGCCCTGCTGGCCGCACTTACCCTGCTACCGGCAGTGATGGTCCTGGTGGGCCGCCGCGGCTGGATCGCCCCGCGTCGTGACCTGACCAGCCGGATGTGGCGACGCTCCGGCATACGTATCGTGCGCCGGCCGTGGTCGCACCTGGCCGTGAGCCTCGTCATCCTTGCCGCCCTGGCCAGTTCGGCGGCGCTGATCCAATACAACTACGACGACCGCAAAGCGCTGCCGGCACATGCCGAGAGTTCGATGGGGTACGCGGCCCTGGAGAACCATTTCCCGATCAGCTCGGCGATCCCCCAGTACCTGATAATCCAGTCGCCGAACGAGCTGCGTACCCCCCAGGCGCTGGCCGATCTGGAGCAGATGGCTCAACGGGTGAGCCAGCTGCCCGGAATCGCGACGGTGCGCGGCATCACCCGACCGACGGGAGAATCACTCCAACAGGCACGGCTGAGTTATCAGGCCGGCGAGGTCGGCACCAAGCTGAACGACGCGTCCACTCAGATCAACGGGCGGGCAAGTGATCTCAACCGGCTCAGCGACGGGGCCGATTCCTTGGCCACCAGCCTTCTGGACGTGCGCACCCAGGTCACCCGTGGCGTGGCCGGAGCGCGAGGCCTGGTCGATGCGCTGGCCGCGATGCAGAGACAGGTCGGCGGCGACGCGACACTGCAGCAGATCGACAGCGCAGCCAAGCTCGTCACCAGCATGCGTGCCCTCGGGGACTCTCTCGGTGCCAATTTCGCCGACCTGACCAACGGCATGCCGTGGATCGATCCGGTGCTGCGCGGTCTGGACACCAGCCCGGTCTGCCTTACCGATCCGGCCTGTCAGGAGGCCCGCGGGGCACTGCGTCGGCTGGCCGCGGCGCGCACCGACGGAACCTTCGATCAAATCGCTGCGCTGGCAAGGGATCTGCGGGCCACCGAACCCATGCAAACCCTGGACGACACCGTCAAGAAGCTCGGCGCCACCATCGACACGGCGAGCAAGGCCATGCAATCCATGGGACTGGCCAACCCGGCGCAGGCTCAATCGCAGCTGAGCACCCTACAGAAAGGTGCCGATACCCTCGCCGACGCCAGCCGACAGATCGCGGACGGGGTTTCGCAACTGGTCGGCGAGACCAAACGGATGGGATCGGGGCTCGACGAGGCTTCGGCGTTCCTGCTCACCATGAAGACCGACGCGGCCAGCCCGCCGATGTCCGGTTTCTACGTACCTGCACAGGTTCTCACCCAGGACGAGTTCCGCAAGGCCGCAGCGACATTCATCTCCCCCGACGGCCACACTGCCCGCTATCTGATCCAGACCGACATCAATCCGTTCAGTGTCGAGGCGATGGATCTCGTCAACTCGATCGGCGACACCGCCCGCAGCGCCCTGCCCAACACCGCGCTCGAAGGCTCCTCGGTATCGGTCGCCGGTTATCCGGCGATGCTCCGCGACACCCGCGATTTCTACAACCACGACATCCGGCTCATCATCGCCGTCACGATCGCGGTGGTGCTCCTGATCCTGGTTCTGCTGTTGCGCGCCCTCATCGCACCCTTGTACCTGATCGCCTCGGTGGTGATCTCCTACCTGTCGGCGCTGGGCATCGGTGTGGTGATGTTCCAGTATGTGCTTGGCCAGCAGTTGCATTGGAGCGTTCCCGCACTGACCTTCATCGTGCTGGTGGCGGTCGGCGCCGACTACAACCTGCTGCTGATCTCACGGATTCGGGACGAGTCACCGCATGGCGTGCGGTCAGGGGTGATCCGGACCGTCGGCTCCACCGGCGGTGTGATCACCGCGGCGGGGCTGATCTTCGCCGCCTCAATGTTCGGGCTGTTGTTCGCCAGCATCACCACGGTCGTCCAGGCCGGATTCGTGGTGGGCGTCGGGATCCTGCTGGACACGTTCCTGGTGCGCACCTTGACCGTTCCGGCGATCGCCACCCTGATCGGCACGGCAAACTGGTGGCCGTCCGATTTCGTCACCAAACAGCTCGACCGGCTCCGGAGCCGGCTGCCGAAATCGGCGAAGCGAGCGGCCGAGACCGGGAATTGAGCCTGGCCGGCTAACCGATCCCGGGGAACAGGTTCTTCATCTGCTGAGCGGCGTTGTCGATGTTGGCCTGATCGGTCGGGCTCAGCTTGATGCCCTGTAGAGCCTCGTCGATGTTCTCCTGGTCGGTGCGGCTCAGTTTGATGGTGGGCTGCGGAGCCACACTTTCCGGTGCCGGCGGTGCGGCCGGTGGCAGGGCGGCGCCGGCCTGACGCAGCCAGTTCTCCACGTTGGCCCGGGCCACTGGATCGATGCCGGTCGCCGGGGCGCCCGGGTAGTCGTTTCGGGAGTATCCGGAATCCACCATGGGCCGCACCACACCATCGAGTTGGTCGACCAATTCGTTCGGGACTCCGAGATCGCGAAGCGGCCTGGTCAGCGGCAAGACCTTCGTCGGCAGGAAATACGTTGTCTGTGTTGCTCCCTTGGAGTTCACGGTGACCACGACGTTCTGCGGCGGTACGTCCTCGCGAGAACTGTAAGAGGTCTCGGTGTGCAGATACTCCAGGGCGACAAGCGAATTCGCCAGGGCCAGCCAGTTGTCCGGCCGGTCGGGGAAATCGGCGATGAAATCGTATTCCCCCACCACCATGGTGGTGTCGTACTGGCTTTCCACTACAGGGCGCACCGTGTAGTCGATCAGCGGAATGTAAGTTCCCGGCGTCACCGACGACAACACCGAATGACTGAACGGTGTCACCGCCTGCGGCGGGCCGAACAGCGTGAACGAAACCCCTTCTGGGGCGCGCGCACTCCGATCCTGCGCCAGGCGCGCCAAGGCCTCACTGAGCACGAGCGCGCCTTCGGAGTTGCCGACCACCACCGTCTCACCCGGGGTGTTGTTCAGGGCGGTCTTCAGATTGCGGGCACCGGTGTCCACCGACACTCCGACACTGTCGGTCGAGATCGTGTTGCCGGGCCACAAGGCGTCCGGCAACCGGCCGTACACCATTCCGGCCGGATACTCGACGATGCGTCGCTGGGCGTGCGGGTAATAGCCCCGGCCGACTCTGTTGGTGATCTGATCCCACGGAATTCCCGGCCCACGGGCGCCGCCGAAGATCAGCGCCGTCTCCGCCGATGCCGTGCCGCCGCCGAAAACCATTCCCGCCGCGACCAGTCCGACGGCAAACGTTCCGGCGAGCAGGGTCTGCGGTGCCCTCCGCAGAGCGCCACGCGAGCGACCACGGAGTTCCCCGTTGCCTACAGCCATTCTGCCGTCTCCCTTCCGAGCCGCGTGCGGCGGCGTCATGCTGGCGCTCACAGCCCCAGCAGACCGATCGCGATGAACAACGCCCCAGCCGCGGCCAGAATCATCGCCACGTCGCGACGTGTGCATGAACGAATCCAGGTGTGCACCCGTGCCATCCACGCCAGCGTACGTTCCGGGGCGATCAGATAACTCACGAGTGGGATTTCCACCAGCGAGAACGCCACAAGATTGAAGGCGAACACCGCGCCAATCTGTGTAGCCGGTCCAACCCCGGAGGCGTGAATCACGCCCAGTGCCGCCAGATAGTCGACCGAAGGCAACGCGATACCCAGCCCGCTCACGCCGGCCACCCACAACGAATTGCCTTGCATCACCGCGCGGATCCGGGATCGCAGGCCCACGCGAGGCGCCGCGACTGCCACCTGCGCGGTGGCGGGCTCCGGCGTCTCGGTCGGTATCGCCGTCGGCAACCTGGACCCGCGCGCGCCCACGTTGACCGCCAGCACGGCGGCGACCACCAGTGCGAGGATGCCTATCCCGATCTGCATCCTCGGCACCGTGAGCGTAGCCGCCAAGGGGACGGCACGCAGTATGAGCAACGCCGTCGTCCCGACGATCATGCCCATCAGGAACCCGCCGGCCAGGAAGGCGAGCAACTGCCGGATCGGCCGCGGCCGGTTCAGCATCAGCACGGTCAGCCCGATCCGCACCGGTTCGAGACTGACCGCGACGGCCATCAGGAAAAGGGTTGCCCACATGGTGTTTTCAGCGCTCCAGGTCGGCGCGCTAAGCGTCCAACCTCGCAAATTCCTTCCGCCGGTACAGTTCGGCGCTCGCCGCGCGGCGGACTTTCCCGCTGGTGGTGATCGGCAGCGAGCCGGGTGGGACAAGCGCCAGATCGGCCGGGTTCAGACCGTGCGTGGTCGAGATCGCCGACGTCACTTCGCGCTTCATGGCCGCCAAACGCTCCGTCAGCTCCTCAGGCGATTCGCCGGACCGTTTCTTGACCTCGATGACGGCGACGAGTTTCTCTTCCTCGTCCTGGTTCACCGCGATCGCGGCCACCCGGCCCCGCGAGATCGACGACACCGTGGCCTCGATGTCATCCGGGTAGTGGTTGCGGCCTCGAACGATCAGCAGATCCTTGACCCTGCCGATGATGAACAACTCGCCTTCGGAGATGAAGCCCAGATCGCCTGTCCGCAGCCATGTCCCCGGTACCCCGGCGACCTCCGCGCCGAACGTCTCCTCGGTTTCGCCCGGGCGGTTCCAGTACCCGACCGAGATGTTCTCCCCTTGGGCCCAGATCTCTCCGATCATCCCGGCCGGGACTTCGGAACGGGTGTCGGGATCGACGATCCGCACGGCCGGACTCTGCGGGGTGCCGTAACTGATCAAGGCTGTTCCGCGTGTGCATCGTTCGGCGTGCCCGGCCGCCAACTTCTCCGGCTCGAAGTGGACCACGTGCGGCGGCTTTCCCGGCTCTCGCGTGGCGACGTACAACGTGGCCTCTGCCAGACCGTACGAAGGCCGAATCACCTTCGGCGCCAGGTTGAAAGAAGCGAATCGCTTGCTGAAGCGCTCGACCGTTGCTTCGTGTACGCGCTCGGCACCACTGATGATGCTCAACACGTTGCCCAGATCGCAGCCCGCCATGTCGTCATCTGTGGTTTTGGCAGCCGCCAGGTCGAAAGCGAAGTTCGGCCCGGCAGTCAGCCCCGTGGTCACGCTGCCCAGTTGCTGCATCCAACGGGCCGGGCGGGCGAGAAAGGCCAGTGGGCTCATCATCACGGTGCGCCAGCCGCCGAGAATCGGGGCGACGATTCCGGCCATCATGCCCATGTCGTGGTAGAGCGGTAGCCAGGTCACCACCGTGGTGTCGGACGGCGGCACCCGGTTGTAATCCGGATAGAAACTGGCCATCATCTGCTCGAAATTGGCCGTGAGGTTGCGATTCGACACCATCACGCCCGCGGGTGTCCGCGTCGAGCCGGAGGTGTACTGCAGGTAGGCGGTCTGCGGAGCCGTCTCACGCCGTAATCGCACCGACTTGCGGGAGTCGAGGTCGAGCTTGTCGACCTCGAGCACGACCGGCGCCGAATCACCGCCCTGTGCCACCGCGTACGGTCTGACCGTCTCCGCAATCGCGGAGGTGGTCAGGACGACGGTGGGTGACGCATCGCTGAGCACGGCGGTGACCCGCTCATCGTGCGCGCCGATCATCGGCGTCGACAGCGGAACCGAGACCACACCGGCTTCCAACGAAGCCAAGAACGCCACCACGTAATCGAGCCCCTGCGGCGCCAGCACAACCGCGCGGTCCCCCGCTGCGGCGTGAGTCTGCAGTTCGGCCGCCAGGTTTCGGATGCGACGGTAGAGCTGCCTCCAGGTCAGGGTCTCTTCGACGCCATCCGAGTCCCGCTCGTAGTCGACAAAGGTATAGGCGACGTCGTTGGGCTGGAAGCTTGCGCGTTCCCGCAGCACGCCGTTGAGTGTTGATTCAGTCACCAAGTGTGCCTTCCTGTTTCGACTTCATGCCGTGACTCACCTGCGCGACCCTGCGCCGAGGCTTTCCAGGACCCGTGCACAGGTCGATTTGAGTACCTTGACGTACCGGCCGACGGACTCGTGTGCCTCGGGATTGTTCGGATACACCACCGACACGGCGGTACGGTCCTTCAACCGCACCAAGAAGATGGTCATCTGATACGAGTACACACCGTCGCTGAACATTCCGATCCGCATCGATTCCAGCTCGGTCGTGAGGAGCACCGACAACGGTGCCGCTCCGGCATCCAGAAAGTTGATCACCTGGAAATTCGGTCGCGGCCAATCCAGTTCGGGTCGCAGTTCGAGCACCCGGTAGAACGGTACGTCCACGAGTTCGCGCCCCGCATCGAAGGATTCCTGCGCGGCGACGGCGGCTTCGGCGAACGACCTCTCCGCGATCGGAACGGTGATCGGGATCAAACCGGTGAACCAACCCATCGTCATCAGGTCGGCGGTGGTCTTCCTGGTGTCGCTCGGGGTCAGGCCGTAGTACGTCTCGGCACCGGTCAACTCATGCTCGACCAGGCCGGTGCAGGCGAGCATGCCGCCGATGAAGCGCGCCCCGGCATTGACGCACAAAGCCTCGAAGTCGGCGGTCTGCTCCTCGTCCATGATGGTCTCGACCCACACCTCTGCCCCGCACGGTTCAAGTGGATCACCAAGGGGCAACGGGAAATCCGGCAGACTCCCGTTGTTGTTGGCGGCGAAGTCGGCCCAGGCCCGAACCTCGGGAGAGTCAGGCGTCAAGGAACCTAGAAGCTCCTTCTGGCGAAGGCAGAAGGCATCGTAACTACCTGCTTCCGGCAGCGCCAGCGGAGCACCGCCGCCGACCAGCGTGCTGTACATGGCGTGGAATTCCATGAGCGTGACGCCGGCGAACGTCGCGTCCATGTGCAGGTGGTCGATGCTCACGTAGATCGTGAACCGATCCGGGTACTGAACGATGCCATAGGTGAAGCAGTCCCAGTGCAGCGGATCCGGTGTCGACAAGGTCAGCCGACGTAGCTCCTCTGACGTCAGGTCGCCGTGCCGGGTGGGCACGAACTTGATGTCGGCCGGATTGGGCATCGTGTGCCGAACGATGTTGTGGATGTCGTGGTACTCGAACCAGCTGCGGAACGTATCGTGCCTGCGCACATGGGCGTTGACCACATACGTCATCGCCCGGATATCGCACTGGCCGGGCACATCACATGTGACGATCACCAACCGCGAGTAGTCAAGGCCCTTGGCGCGCTGATCGACGAACCCGCGCAGGTGCTGGGCCTGCATGTAACTGACCGGTATCTCACTGACCGGCGCTTGCGCCGCCTTCGCGCACGATCCCGGAGAGGCGCGCCACGAAACGGCCGCACCGGGCGGAGCTTCCCACTCTTCGATCGAACCGATCGCAACGGACCCTAACAGCAACGTGACTCCTCTACACACTCAACCGATTTCGGCTTCACGCCGTCGGTGTCAGCTCCGTGTCGGCATTGGCGATCAACTTCTCGCACAGCTTGTCGGCGAGACCGCGAACCGTCGTGATGTCCGCCGGACTGATCCGGACGCCGGTCTCGGTTTCGATCCTGGTCCGTATCTCGAGGTTGCCCAGCGAGTCGATGCCGTACTCGGCCAGCGGACGGTCCGGGTCGATCGACCGACGCAGCAACACGCTGATCTGATCCGAGACCAGACGACGCAGCCGCGAGGGCCATTCGTCCCGTGGGCTGGCCGACAGTTCACTCAGGAACCCGCCGGCATCGGAGTCGCCGTCGCCGGCCGGACGGAACGATTCCGCGAACGGGACGCGCTTGGCGAAGTCGGCGAGCCACGACACCCCGGCGATCGGCGTGTAGCCGGCGTATCCGCGGTCATGCCGCAGCATCGTCTCGAAGGCGTGTGCACCTTCATCGGGTGCGATTGCCGATTCCGACATTTCGGCGAATCCGGCGCCTTTGCCGATCTGGGCCCAGGGGCCCCAGGCGATCGCGTTGGACGGCAGGCCGTGGGCCCGCCGCCACGCGGTGAATCCGTCGAGCCAACTGTTCGCCGCCGCATACGCGCCCTGTCCGGGTGAACCGACCAGTGCCGCAGCGGAGGAGAAGCAGCAGAACCAGTCCAGCGATTCCGTCCTCGTCGCCTCGTGCAGGTTCCACGCCCCCAACGCCTTTGGCGTCCAATCCCGGGCCAGCAGGTCGTCGGTGATGTTGGCCAGGGTGGCATCCTCGACCACGGCTGCGGCATGCAACACGCCTCGCAGGGCCAGCCCGGTCGCGGTCGCGGCCGAAACCAGCGCCGCGGCGGTGGCCGGATCGGCGATGTCGCCGGTGACCAGCTCCACCTCGGTGCCGAGGTTCCGCATCCGGTCGAGCTCCTCGGCTGCCTCCGCAGAAGGTTGCGACCTGGCGTTGAGCACGATCCGGCCACAGCCCGCAGATGCCATTGTGTCGGCAAGGAAAAGACCGAGCCCACCGAGGCCACCGGTGATGACGTAGGCGCCGTCGGCGCGGAAGGCCGGAGCGTTCTCGGGCGGCACCACGGCCGTTGCCGTGCCCGAGGCGGGCACCTCCAGCACGAGCTTGCCGGTGTGCCCCGCCGTGCTCATCAGTTCGATCGCCGCCGGCCATTCGTTCAGCGGGTAGCAGCTGACCTCGGGCACGGGCAGCGTGCCATCCCCGATCTTGGCGAACACGGTATCCAGCACGCGGCGAATGATGTCGGGACGCCGTTGGCTCAACGTCGACACATCGACCGCGTGGAAGGAGACGCCTTGCCGGATCATCGCCGGGGTGAGGGTTGCGTCGCCGCGAGGCTCACCCACGCCGGTCTCGATGAACCGACCGCCGAAGGCGAGCAGTTCCAGCCCGGCCCGCTGCACCGGACCGGTCGACGAGTTGAGCACGATGTCGACACCGTATCCGTCGGTATCGCGGCGAATCTCGTCGACAAAGCTCAGCGAGCGGGAGTCGTAGACGTGCTGGATTCCCATGTCACGCAACCGCTGCCGACGCTCGGGGCTGCCGGCTGTGGCGAACACCTGAGCACCGCACTCACGCGCGATTGCGATGGCCGCCATGCCGAGACCGCCAGTGGCGGAGTGGATCAGCACCTTGTCGTGTGCGCAGACCCGCGCCAGGTCATGCAGCGCATACCAGGCGGTCACGTGCGAAGTGGGCACCGCCGCGGCCACATCGGTCGACAGGTGATCGGGCAGTCCGACCGCGAGTTCGGAACGGCAGGTGACGAAGGTGCCCCAGCAACCGGCCGCCACACCGGCAACCCGGTCGCCGACCTGGTGATCGGTGACATCCGGTCCGACGGCTGTGATGACGCCGGCGAAATCGCGGCCCAGCGTTGTGGATTGCTCTGCCGGCATCGGGTGGCGGCCCGAGGCCGCCAGGACGTCGACGAAGTTCAGGCTCGACGCACTGACCCTGACCTCGACACAACCTGCGTCGGGCGCGGTCCGGTCGACGGCCGTGAGCTCCACCGATCGGAAGTCACCGGGCGTCCGAACCCCCACACGCACAGCGTCACTGGCCATGTCGACGGTGGTGGTGACGCGGTCGCCGGCATCAAGCGGACTCGCACCGAGACGCGCGGTGTACCAGGTGCCGTCACGCCAGGCCGTCTCGTCCTCGGGACTGCCGGCGAGCAGTTGCCGGGCGATGTCCTTGGCCGCGGTGCGCGCATCGATGTCGATTTGGGTGGCGTGTAACCCCGGTTGTTCGTTGCCGATGACGCGGACCAGTCCGCGCAGCCCGACCTGGTCGAGGTTGATCGGATCCCCTGGGAGCACCGACTGCGCGTCGCGGGTGATGAGATGCAGCCGGGGCACCAAGTCCTCGAGGTCGCCAAGTTCCTGCACGATACGCACGGCACGCTGCACGACCTCCAGGCCGCCCGACGCCGATTCCCGGTCTCCCGCAACGGAGGTCGCCGCCGCAGGCAACACGACGACGTCGCTGTACGTGTCGGCTTCCAGCTGATCACGCAGGAACTCGGCATCGGAGGAACCGATTCCGATGCCGGACCACACCACCGTCGACACCTCGCCTGCGTCGACGCTCAGCGCGTCGGCCAATTCGACGGTGAGCAAATCATTCGCGTCAGGGGTGATCAACAACCACCGACCCGCTGCGGACTCCCGCATCTCGGGCACTTCCTGCTCATGCCATTCGACGGCCAGCAGGCGCTCGTTGAAGATGTGTTCCCGCTGACCACTCTCGGACATCCCGCTGCCCAGGCGCAGCCCTCGGACGGCCAGCAGGACCGTCCCGTCCTCATCGAGCAGGTCGAGATCAGCCTCCACCCCGATCGCGTCGGCGGCGGTGACCCGCAGCAGGCAGTAGTGCGCCGCGCGCGTTGAACCGGATGCACGCAGGCTCTTCACGCCGAGTGGCAACAGCAACCCACCGGGTTCCGCCCCTTCGGCGTACGCCGCCACGGATTGGAAACACACGTCGAGCAGAGCCGGATGGATCTGGTAGGCGCCCTGCTGGGAACGGATCGCGCTCGGCAGGGCGACCTCGGCCAGGACGCTGCCGACAACGTCCTCGGCGGTGTAGGCCGCCGCCAGCCCGGAGAACGCCGGACCGTACTGAATACCTCTATGGGCGAACCACTTTCGCAGTCCATCTCCCTCGATGCGGCGGGGATGGGCCGACTTGAGAGCGGTCAGGTCATGGCGGTCCACAACATCGGACGGGTCGGTCTCGACGATCACCGCCGTGGCACGCCGGATGCTCTCACCCTTCTTCGCGGTCTCGACCACGAATTGCACCGCGCCGTCACCATTCCCCGTCGCCTCGGCTGAGACCGGGGTCTGCTCGTCGAGCAGCAGCATCTGGTCGAAGGTGATGTCACGCACCTCGCAGGCGTCGCCGAGCAACGAGCGCCCGGCGGCCAACGCCATTTCGCAATACGCGGCGCCGGGCAGCGCGGGCACGTTGTGGACCTGATGGTCGGCCAGCCAGGGCTGGGCTCCGACACCGACATCGGCCTGCCAGATGTGCCGCTCAGGATCCTCCGGCAGAACGACGTGTGCGCCGAGCAGCGGATGAACGCTCAGCAGATGTCCCCCGCCGGAATGAGGTTCGCGCGAGTCTCGGCTGACCGTCAGGGGCAGCCGGGTCCAGGTGGGAAGCGGTGCGTCGACGAGGCTGCCGGCCGGGTAGAGCGTCGCGAAATCGACTGCCGCACCGGCATTGTGCAGGTCACCGACAAAGCCCAACAGACCCTTCCGCAGCTGCGTTTCGCGTCGCATGCTCGCCAGGGCGGCGATGTTGATGTCCAAACTGCGGGCCACCTGCTCGGCCGGGTGCACCAGCAGTGGGTGCGGGGCCAGCTCGCCGAACACCCGATAGCCGTCTTCGAGGGCAGCCTGCACCGCCGCGGAGAACCGCACGGCATGGCGCAGGTTGTCGACCCAGTAGTCGGCGTCGAGGTACGGCTCGTCCCGCGGGTCATACGAGGTCGACGAGTAGTACGGAACCGCCGGGGTCAGCGGGGTCAGGTCGGTGAGCACCTCGGCGAGTTCGTCGAGGATGGGGTCGACCTGCGGCGAGTGCGACGCCACATCGACGGCCACCTCGCGGGCCATGATGTCGCGCTGTTCCCAGTCGGCGATGAGTTCCCGGATGCGCTCGGTGGTGCCGCCGACCACGGTCGACCGAGGTGAGGCGATCACCGAGATCACCACGTCGGTGATGCCCCGTGCGGCAAGTTCGGACAACACGTGCTGCGCAGGCAGTTCCACCGATGCCATGGCACCGGAGCCCGAGAGGCGTGTCATGAGAGCCGACCGCCGGCAGATCACCCGCACCCCATCCTGCAGGGACAACGCACCGGCCACCACAGCGGCCGCCGCCTCACCCATCGAGTGGCCGATCACCGCCCCGGGCTGCACTCCCCTGGCCTTCATCGCCGCGGCGAGCGCCACCTGCATCGCGAAGATCGTGGGCTGGACCCGGTCGATGCCCTCGACCGGCACCGATTGTGAAATCGCCTCTGTCACAGAGAAGTTCGACTCTGCCTGGATGAGGGGTTCCAGCTCGGCGATGGCCGCGGCAAAAGCCGGCTCGGTGGCCAGCAACTGCGCGCCCATCCCGGCCCACTGTGAGCCTTGGCCCGAGAACAACCAGACCGGGCCACGGTCCCCGGTACCGACCGCTGCCTCGTAGACGGCGTCCCCCTCGGCGACCTCTCGCAGGGCTGCCCCGAGTTCCTCGGCGCTCGCCGCCGTCACCGTGGCGCGGAACGGCCGGTGGGCCCGACGCCTGGCGAGGGTGTACGCCAGATCCGGCAGCGGCTGATCACCGGCCTCGTGAGCCAGCCAGTTGGCCAACCGGCCGGCAGTGCGTCGCAGTTCGTCGGGCGACGTCGACGACACCGCGAAGATCATCGGCTCCGATCCGCCCCGCGTTGCGGCGGAGGAATCCGCTGCGGCGTCGGGCGCCTGCTCGAGCACGGCATGCACGTTGGTGCCCGACAACCCGTAGGAGGACACCGCCGCGCGACGCGGATGGATCGCCTCGAGCGGCCATGCCATCAGTTCGGTCGGCACGATCAGTGAGCTCTTGAGCCGGGCCATCGGCTCGGGCAGCTCGGTGAAATGCAGATTGGCCGGAACGGCGCCGTGCTGCAGCGCGAGCACCGCCTTGATCAGGCCGATCGCACCGGATGCGGACTGGGCGTGGCCGATGTTGGTCTTGACCGATCCCAGCGCGCAGGGTCCGCCGGTGCCGTACACCGCGGCCAGACTCGCGAACTCGATGGGATCGCCGACCGGCGTGCCCGTTCCGTGCGCTTCGATCATGCCGACCGTGGCGGGATCGACCCCGCCGGCCGACAGCGCCGCCCGATAGACGGCGCTCTGCGCTGCCTCGGACGGGGTTGCGATGTTGATCGTGTGACCGTCTTGGTTGGCTGCGGTCCCGCGTATCACCGCGAGCACCCGATCACCGTCGCGCTCGGCATCGGCCAGGCGTTTCAACAGCACCATTGCCACGCCTTCGCCTGAGACGAACCCGTCGGCGCCGACGTCGAACGCGCGGCACCGCCCCGTGGGCGACAGCATGCCCTGGGCCGAGCCGGCCACCATCTTCTTGGGATCCAGCAGGAGGGAAGCGCCGCCGGCCAGCGCCAGGTCACTTTCCGATTCGTGCAGGCTGCGGCACGCCAGGTGAATGGCGAGCAGGCCCGACGAGCAGGCCGAATCAACCGTCAGCGCAGGTCCGTGTGCGCCGAGTGCGTAGGCGACCCGGCCTGACGCCAGGCTGAAATTGGTTCCGGCGAAGCCATATGCGCCGTCGAGCGCATCCGCCTCGGCAGCGACCATCTGATAGTCGTTGTGGGTCATTCCGAGGAACACGCCGGTCAGCGACTCCGCGATGTCGGCCGGGGCCAACCCCGCGTGTTCGAGAGCTTCCCACGACGTTTCGAGAAGCAGTCGGTGCTGAGGGTCGATGGACGGGGCCTCGCGCTCGCCGTAGCCGAAGAAATCTGCGTCGAAGCCGGCCACATCGTCGAGGAATCCACCCCACTTGGACACCGATCGCCCTGGTACGCCAGGCTCCGGGTCGTAGTACTCGTCGGCGTCCCAGCGATCGGACGGAACCTTCGTGACCAGGTCGTCGCGGCGCAGAAGGGCCTGCCAGAACCCGTCCGGTGAGTCGATCCCGCCGGGGAGCCGGCATGCCATGCCGATCACGGCAATCGGGGTGACGGGCGTCTCGGCCAAGCGGCTCAACCTCTCTCGATGTCATCGACGAGCAAAGTTCGATCAACGTACTAGGACTGCGGAAAAGAATGGGCCCTACGTCACCATCGGCGGACCGTAACCGAATCCCCCGCGTCCGACTCGGGTCGTTGCCAATGGCGCGCCGTAGCGTAACGCGTGAACCATCCTTCATGTTGGAAACAACCGTTCCCAAAAACTGCTCGCGTTCGCTGTGTCGCGCGTTTTCGGAAATTTGGCAGAGGCTGCCAATGTCAGGGCAAGCAACCGACCAAAACCGTCTCAGGCCGCCTTTCCCGCCTAGTTATGTTGCGCAACAACGTCTTTGGGACGACAGCTCAAGGCGTGACCGAACTAATCGAGCGCAGTCCGCTAACCAGAAAAGCGGTAGCGCCACTTCACCGGACGCAATTTCACAGGTTGTCCATAGCTTGAAAACGATGACCATCTCGGACGGTGCGGCTAATTCAGCAAGGTATACGAAGCAGTTAGCCAGCCAATGGCACGCAAACGCGTATTCGTCTTTAGAACCGAATTTATGTTCCGCTCCGATTGGCCGCTCCAACCGGTACGAATACGTACCCAGGCGACCGCATCAGCTAATGGTTGACGTTGACAATGCAACGTAAGTGACCAGCGTCGATCATGAACCCCTGCCCGGCAGTCGCAACCGTGCCGCGGGGCGCGAAACCGAGTTCGACAACGACGGGTGTCAGTTCGAGATCCAGCTCACGTTGGCCATCTGCCGTGAGTGCCCGCACAGGCCCCACCCCGAAGCAAAGGCGCCCCGGTTAACGACACGCATGCGCTCCACAGACGGGAAGGTTTTCCCGCGACCGGGACGCGATGTGATGCATGTCACTGACACTTGCAGGTACACAGCCGTTCCGCTCGCCGGGGCTGCCGGGACAACAAAAAGCCGACCTGACATCGCACGTCAGGTCGGCTCAGGGCGAAATAGGGTCACCCGGCGACGGGCTTGGACACCTCGTATGGCGCAGCACCGAGTTCCGGCACCGCCTCGAACCCGCGTTGCCGGGCTCGAGCGACGTCCTTGCGGATCAGGGCGTTGAGCCCGACGAAGGTGGCCATGTCCAGAACCATCGGCGTCAACAGCCGGTTGTGGACGAAGCCGATCGCCAATCCGCTGGACGGGTCCGCCCAGCCCACCGATCCGCCCAGCCCGACGTGGCCGAACCCCGGCATCACCCCGAAGGGCACGGAGTGGTAACCGAGGTAGAAGCCGAGTGGGACGCCCAGGTTCCGGTCCGGCCGTAACCCGGGCGGACCGGTCAGACCTGCGACGGTGCGCTCCGATAGGTATTCCGTGCCGAGCAGCCGGCCGCGGTTGGCGATCGCGCCGTACATTCTGCCCAGCCCACGTGCGGTGGCGACGCCGTTGACAGCAGGTGCTTCCGAATCCAGGAACGGGGTTTCACCCTGGACCAGCGACATCACCCCGGGGAAGTACATCGATCCGAATACGCCGGAGAATTTCAAGGCCGCGACCCGCGGTGCCACGAAGTCGAAGAGGTGGTTGGGCCATTTCCCTTGCGGCCCCAGGATCTGGGCTGCCCGGGTGGGGGCATCAGCGGGCGGACGTCCCAGATGCAAGCCGTCGGTTCCCAGCGGTTCGGCCAACTCGATGCGGAAAAGTTCACGCATGCCCTGCCCGGTCACGGCGCGGGCCAGGCCCGACAGCAGCCAGCCGTAGGTCAGCGCGTGATAGGCGGACTTCCCGAACAGCAGCGAATTCACGGAAGCGGCGGCCACCCGGGCCTCCATCGCACGATGGTCCAGCAGATCAGCTTTGCTCACACCGTTCAGCTGCGACAGTCCGGCTTCATGCGCCATCACCTGCCGAACCGTGACCTCGGATTTACCGTTGACCCCGAACTCAGGCCAGTACGCGCACACCGGGCTGTCGTACTCGATCAGGCCGCGGTCGACGAGGCGATGGATGACCGTCGAGGCCATCCCCTTGGTCGCCGAGAACACCATCGCGCCGGTGTCGGCAGTCCAATGTTGGGTGCCTGCACGATCGGAGTACCCGGTCCAGACGTCGACAAGTGGCACGCCATCCAGGTAGATCGCCAGCGCGCCGCCCCCGTACTTGCGGCCCGGGAACAGTTTCGAGAAGCCGCGCACCGTGCAGGAAAAGTTTCGGTCCGCAGCACCTTGGACGCCGTGTGGGAGCGCCGCGTCGCGCGCCGGATTGTGATCGGTCACACAGTCGAATTTACCTGGAGTCACAGCAAATTATTCAAGTGTTACCTACCTGTTAGCCAAGCATCGCGGCGGCAGGTCACGTGCGGTGCTTGGCCGCCAGCACCGCATCCCTCATCGTTTCGCCTCGGCCGCGTCGAGAATCTCCTGGGCCGCCAGTGCCGGGGTGAGTTCGCCCTCACGCACCCGGTGTTCCACCTCGGCACGGATACCGCGTACCCCTGGATGCGACAGCACCCGATCCAGCACCGCGTCGCGCACCATCGACCAGGTCCAGTCCACCTGCTGAGCACGGCGGCGAGCCTCGAACTCGCCCGCCTCGGTGAGCACCTCGCGGTGCTTGTTCACCGTCTCCCAGAGCTCGGACAGCCCCTGGCCCTCGATCGCGCTCATCGTGAGAACCGGTGGCCGCCAGAGTGTTTCACGCGGATAGATCAGCCGGATGGCGCCGGTCAGCTCACGTGCGGCCTGCTTGGCCTCGATCGCGTGCTCTCCGTCCGCCTTGTTCACGACGATGACGTCGGCCAGCTCGAGCACACCCTTCTTGATGCCCTGCAACTGATCGCCGGTACGCGCAAGGGTGAGAAAGACGAAGGTGTCCACCATGTGCGACACCGTCACCTCAGACTGGCCCACCCCGACCGTCTCGACCAGGATGACGTCGTAACCCGCTGCCTCCAGCAACACGATGGTCTCGCGGGTGGCCTTGGCCACCCCACCGAGCGTTCCAGAGGTCGGTGACGGCCGGATGTAGGCGTCGGGATGCACTGCCAGGCGGGCCATCCGGGTCTTGTCACCCAGGATCGAACCGCCGGTGCGGGTCGACGAGGGGTCCACGGCCAGCACCGCCACCCGGTGACCGGCCTCGATCAGGAACATGCCGAGCGCTTCGATCGTCGTCGACTTACCGACCCCCGGCACGCCGGTGATACCGATGTGTTGGGCTTTGCCGGCGTCGGGCATCAGTTCCAGCAGCAACTGCTGAGCCTGATCACGATGGTCGGCCCGGGTGGACTCGACCATGGTGATGGCCCGGGCCAGGGCAGCGCGGTCACCGCCCCGGATCGCGGCCGCGAGCTCGGTAACTGAGAGCGCCACGGCTAGCTCAGCTGGTAACCGAGCCGCTGGGCCAACTTCTGCAACAAGCCGACCGCGGCATCGGCGATCACGGTGCCCGGCGGGAAGATCGCGTTGGCCCCCGCCTCATACAGCTCATCGAAGTCCCCGGGCGGGATCACGCCACCGACGACGATCATGATGTCGGGACGGCCCACCTCGGCCAGCGCGTCCCGCAGCGCGGGCACCAGAGTGAGATGTCCGGCGGCCAGTGACGACACCCCCACCACATGCACGTCGTTGTCGGCGGCCTGCCGGGCCACCTCCTCCGGCGTGGAGAACAGCGAGCCCACGTCGACGTCGAAACCGATGTCGGCGAACGCGGTGGCGATCACCTTCTGCCCGCGGTCGTGCCCGTCCTGGCCCATCTTGGCCACCAGGATGCGGGGCCGGCGGCCGTCGGCCTCGGCGAACTTGCCCACGAGCTCGGTCGCCTTGGAAAGCGGAGTGATGTTCCCGGCTCCAATCTCATCGCGGTAGACGCCCGAAATCGTACGGATCTCGGCCTGATGGCGTCCGTATACCTTCTCCAGGGCGTCGGAGATCTCACCGAGGGTGGCCTTGGCCCGGGCGGCGTTGATGGCCAGCGCCAGCAGGTTGTTGCCCAGACCGTCGTCGCCCGCGGCCCCGGTCGCCTCGGCGGCGCGGCTCAACTCGGCCAGTGCGGCCTGCGTCGCCGACTCGTCACGGTCGGCCCGCAGCTGCTGCAACTTGGCCAGCTGCTCGGCCCGCACGCGACTGTTCTCGACCTTGAGGACCTCGATCTCCTGGTCCTCTTCCACCTGGTACTTGTTGACGCCGATCAGCGGCTGGGCGCCGGAGTCGATCCGAGCCTGGGTGCGAGCAGCGGCCTCTTCGATGCGCAGCTTGGGGATGCCGTCGCTGATGGCCTGGGCCATGCCGCCGTGCTCGTTGACCTCGTGGATGTGAGCCCGCGCCTTGTCGGCCAACTGATGCGTGAGCCACTCGACGTAGTACGAACCGCCCCACGGGTCGATCGGCCGGGTGGTACCGGACTCCTGCTGCAGCAGCAGCTGGGTGTTGCGGGCAATGCGCGCGGAGAAATCGGTGGGCAGCGCCAGCGCCTCGTCGAGCGCGTTGGTGTGCAGCGACTGGGTGTGGCCCTGGGTGGCGGCCATGGCCTCGATGCACGTGCGCGCGACGTTGTTGAACACGTCCTGCGCGGTCAGCGACCAGCCCGAGGTCTGCGAGTGCGTGCGCAACGACAACGACTTCTCGCTCTTGGGGTCGAACTGGGCCACCAGCTCGCTCCATAGCAGGCGCCCGGCCCGCAGCTTGGCCACCTCCATGAAGAAGTTCATGCCGATGCCCCAGAAGAAGCTCAACCGCGGCGCGAACTTGTCGATGTCCAGCCCGGCGTCGAGGCCGGCCTTGATGTACTCGACACCGTCGGCCAGCGTGTAAGCCAGCTCCAGATCCGCTGTGGCACCGGCCTCTTGGATGTGGTAGCCCGAGATCGAGATCGAGTTGAACTTCGGCATCTTGGCGCTGGTGTAGGCGAAGATGTCCGAGATGATCCGCATCGACGGCTTGGGCGGGTAGATGTAGGTGTTGCGGACCATGAACTCTTTGAGGATGTCGTTCTGGATGGTCCCGGCCAGCTTCTCCGGCGGCACCCCCTGCTCCTCGGCCGCGACGACGTAGAGCGCCAGGATCGGCAGCACCGCGCCGTTCATCGTCATCGACACACTGACCGACGACAGGTCGATCCCGTCGAACAGCTGGCGCATGTCGAGGATCGAATCGATGGCCACACCGGCCATTCCGACGTCACCCTGTACGCGCGGATGGTCTGAGTCGTAGCCGCGGTGGGTGGCCAGATCAAAAGCCACCGAAAGGCCCTTCTGGCCGGCGGCCAGGTTGCGCCGGTAGAACGCATTGGATTCCGCGGCGGTGGAGAATCCGGCGTACTGGCGGATGGTCCACGGCTGGTTGACGTACATGGTCGGGTACGGCCCGCGCACGAACGGCGGTGCCCCGGGGAAGGTGTCGAGCGGATAGCCCGCCTCGGCCGCCGCGTCTCGGTCAGCTGCGATGTACACCGGCTTGACGTCGATGCCCTCGGGCGTGGCCCACGTCAGTTGTTCCGGGGCGTACCCGTGTGCGGCGGCTGCTGCGGCGACGTGCTGCTCGACGGCGTCCGGGGTGGCCGGCTGCGCCTGCGCGTCACCCTTGAGCGGTACGTCGGCGAAACTACGGATCTCTGATCCTGTTGTGGCAGTCATGTCAGGCCCCCAGTCCGGTGAGCAGGTTCGACAGTGCTTCGACCGCGTCGATCTTGGCGGTCAGATATCCGTCGGGTTTCGAATCGGCTTCGGCCACAGCCTTTTCCGGGCCGGCCAGCAGCACCTGCCGGACACCGGCCGCGCGGGCGGCGGCCACCGCATCGGAGGCCTCGGCCCCGTAGCGGGTGTCGGCACCGCACAGCACCGCCACCGTGGGCGCGCCGGCATCGGCGACCGCCGCGGCGATCGTGGCCGCATCCAGGGGTCCGGGATTGACCGCCTCGATGCCGCCGGAAGCCAACAGGTTCGCGGCGAAGGTGGTGCGGATGTTGTGCTCGGCCAGCGGTCCCAGCGGCAGCAGCAGAACCTTGGGCCGGGATCCGTTGGATGCCAGGAAGGCATCCGAGCGGTCCCGCAGCGACTCGAATCCGGCGGCGTACCGAGCGATCGACGATGCCGAATCGGCCTGCGGGAGCGGCTTTTCGTCGAGGTTGGGGAATTCGTTGACCCCGGTGATCGCGGTGCGACGGTGCGCGATGTCGTCGCTCCGTCGTGCGGCGACCTCGGCAATCTGAGTCGCGATGTAGTCGCGGGCGGCGACGAAACCGCCGCGTGCCTCGATGTCCTGGAAATGCGCCCAGGCCTGTTCGGCGAGCGCAGCGGTCAGGTCCTCGACGAACCACGATCCGCCGGACGGGTCGAGCACCTGTCCGATGTGTGACTCCTCGAGCAGCAGCAGTTGCGTATTGCGGGCGATGCGCCGCGCGAAACTCGTGGAGGTACCTGGAAGTCCGCCGGGGATCGCCGCGTCGAACGGGTGCACCTGGACGGTGTCCGCTCCCCCGACACCCGCTGAGAAGGCGGCCAGCGTGGTACGCAGCATGTTCACCCACGGATCGCGCTGGGTCATCATCGGCAGCGAGGTGACGGCATGAATCCGGGCGGCTCCCGCGTCCGGGGCGCCGACCACTTCGGCGACGCGGGCCCACAACTGGCGTGCCACCCGCAGTTTGGCGATCGTCATGAACTGGTCGTCATCGGCGGCGTAGCGGAAGCTGATCTGGCGCAACGCATCCGGTGTGGCGACCCCGTGATCGCTGAAGATGCGGAGGTAGGCGACGGCTGCGGCGACCGATCCTGCGAGCTCCCAGGCGGCGCTGGCGCCGAGGTTGTGGAAGGCCGGACCGTCGACGGTGATCGCCCGTACCCCGCCGCCGTGCCCGATGAGCTTGGCGACCGTGGCACCCAGATGCGACTCAGTGGTGGCCGGCCGGCCCGAAAGCGGCGCGGTCAACGGGTCGACGCCCAGGTCGATCGACAGGCGCGAACGCTGATCGTCGTCAAGGTTCGCCAGCAGGGGCAGCACCGCGTCAGCGGTGCCGGCCAGGTCGACAACGCCTTCGAAGATGACCGGCACCAGATCGAGGAACACACCGTCGAGCAGACGGTCCAGCTCGGCCAGGTCGATACCGTCCTCGCCACCGACTCGGACCGCCAGCGCGCTGGCTCCCTCGGTCAGGGCCACCAGCACCGCGCCGTTGACGGTGCCCACGGCCGAACCGGCAACGGCCGGGAAACTTTCGACGACCTTCCAGCCGGACTTCACGTCGCGAAGGGCGTCACCGCCACGCACAAAGGGCCACTGCCCGGGAAGCGCGGTCTCGGGCCGGGCGTCCAGGCTGGTGTACAGCGGCCGAATCGGGAAGCCCTCGTACGTCTGCGAATCCAGCAGGCGTTCCGGTTCGGCCGGCAGATCCGCCGCGTCACGCCGGCTGCTCTTGGCCAGCACGCCGGCGACCGCCGTCCGCCATTTCTGGCGGTCCGCTTCGACCGCACTAGTCCCCTGTAATGACACCCGCATCTCCTGTTATCGCAGCGTGTGACCTACCCACTGGCCATCAGGCTAAATGATCGCCATCACGGCCCTGACCGCCGGGCAGCAGACTCACGGCGCTGCCGGACGGTGTTCGGTGGCCGCGGCCCGTACTCTGGTAAGACGTGAAACCCGTCGTCAGAACCCTGCGCGTAGTGCGCGCCGCGGTGATCGCGACGGCTTCCCAGTTGCCACCACGGCGCATCGTCGGCCTGTTGGCCGGCATTGTGATTCTCGTCGCAGTCGCCGTGCTCGTCCCGCTGCCCACCGCCATGCAGATGCGGGATTGGGCCACCTCGGTCGGACCGTGGTTCCCGCTGGCATTCCTCGGCGCGCACATCGTGGTGACGGTCTTTCCGTTCCCCCGTACCGCGTTCACCTTGGCCGCCGGCCTGCTGTTCGGGCCGGTCCTGGGCGTGGCGATCGCGGTGGTGGCGAGTTCGGTCAGCGCGGTGCTGGCATTGTTCCTCATCCGCGCAGCCGGCTGGCAGCTCAATCGCCTGGTGTCGCATCCGCGGATCGACTCACTCGATACCCGGCTGCGCCGACGTGGCTGGCCGGTGGTGCTGTCGATGCGGTTGATACCGGCCGTGCCGTTCTCGGTGCTCAACTATGCGGCGGGCGCGTCGGCCGTGCGGGTCCTGCCCTACACGCTGGCAACCGTCGTCGGACTGTTTCCCGGTACGGCGGCCGTCGTCATCCTCGGCGACGCCCTGACCGGCAACATCAGCCCGGCGCTGTTCCTGGTGTCGCTGAGCACCGCGGCGCTCGGGGTGGCCGGCCTGGTCTACGAGATGCGCCTGCACCGCCGCGAACGTGCGCGTCTGCAGGCCGACACACCGAAATCGGTAGGCATTACGGGCACGCTCAGCGAACCGTGAGCGCCCGCTGCCGCGTCGGCGTGACCTTCGCGGCCCGTGACGAGAGGAGCCAACGAATGAGCGGTATGAGCGCACTGGCCGACATCGGTGCTCGACTGCTCCGCAACCGCCGCCTCGTGCGTGCCCCGATCTGGCTCTACCGGATCCGCGCCGGGGCGCTGCTCGGATCGCGGGTGATGATGCTCGAACACATCGGCCGCACCTCCGGGCAACGGCGCTATGTGGTGCTCGAAGTCGTGGACCGGCCGAATCCCGACACCATCATCGTGGCGTCCGGTTTCGGCACAAAAGCCCAGTGGTACCGCAACATTGCCGCTGATCCCCACGTCCGGGTGTGGCTCGGCAGCCATCCACCGGTCGCGGCCATCGCCCATCCACTCGACCAACACGGCGTCGACCGCGTCCTGGCCGATTACCGCAGACGCCATGCCAAGACCTGGGATCAGTTCAAGCTTGTGCTCGAGCAGACGCTCGGCCAACCGATCACCGACACCGATTCCCCGCTGCCGATGGTGGAGATCGCGCTACAGCGCCGTCGTTGACGGCCTCACTGTGCGCGGTGCGCACCGCCGGGAAGCTCGTGGGACGGCGGGTTCTCCAACGACGCCTGTGATGAGGGGGCGCCCAGCGGCGGTGTGCTCGCCCGCGCCTCGGCCTCGGCCTTGGCCACGGCTTCGGCGATCGCCGGATCGGTGTCCGTGGAGAACCACTCGGCGACCTCGTCGGTGTCGTCCTCGGGCTTGGGCAGATTCTCCTCGACCGGCGAGGGCGTGTACCGGAACACCCCGTCCTCGCCGGGAGCCCCGAGCAACTTGGTGAAGCCCTGCAACGCCGCACCGAAGTCGCTGGGAACCAGCCAGACCTTGTTCGCCTCGCCCTTGGCCATCTGCGGCAGCGTCTGCAGGTACTGATACGCCAGCATCTCCGGGGTCGGCCGGCCCGCCTTGATCGCCGCGAACGTCTTCTCGATGGCCTTGGCCTGGCCCTGAGCCTGTAGGTACTGTGCGGCCCGCTCGCCCTGGGCCCGCAGCATCCGCGACTGCCGGTCGGCCTCGGCGGCCAGGATCGCTGCCTGCTTGGCACCCTCGGCCGCCAGGATCTGCGACTGCTTCTGTCCCTCGGCCTGCTTGATCGACGACTCTCGCACACCTTCGGCGGTCAGGATCATGGCCCGCTTCTCGCGGTCGGCCTTCATCTGCTTTTCCATCGACTCCTGGATCGACGGGGGCGGGTCGATGCTGCGCAACTCCACCCGGGCCACCCGCAGGCCCCACCGCCCGGTCGCCTCGTCGAGCACACCCCGCAGCTGCTGGTTGATCGAATCGCGGGAAGTCAACGTCTGTTCGAGGGTCATGCCGCCGACCACGTTGCGCAGCGTGGTGGTGGTCAGCTGCTCCACGCCGACGATGTAGTTGCTGATCTCATACACCGCCGCCTGCGGGTTGGTGACCCGGAAATAGACGACGGTGTCGATGGCCAGGGTCAGGTTGTCCTCGGTGATCACTCCCTGCGGCGGGAACGACACCACCCGCTCGCGCAGATCCACCCGCGCCCGGATGCGGTCGATGAACGGCACGAGGAGGGTCAGCTGACCGCTGACGGTCCGGCTGTACCGGCCCAGCCGTTCGATCACCGCGGCCTCGGCCTGAGGAATGAGCGCAACCGATTTGGCCACGATGATGATCGCGAAGACCACCAGCACGAGCAGCACGATGAGCCCGGCTACGGCACCTTCCATGGCGATTCCCTCCCTGGGTCCTACGTCGTTTTGAAGACCACCGCGGTGGCGCCGTCGATTCGCACGACGGTCACATGGTCACCCGGTTCGTACACATCATCGTCATTGAGCGGTCGCGCCGTCCAGACCTCGCCGTCGAGCTTGACCTGGCCGCCGTGCTCGGCCACCCGGTCCAGCACCAGAGCGGACTTGCCCTCCAGCGCCTTGACCGGGTCGGGAAGCCCCTGGCCCGCTTCGAAACGCCGTCGCAGCGCGGGCCGGACCAGCACCAGCAACAGCACCGACACCACGAGGAACACCACGCCGTCGGCCCAGATCGGCAGGTCGAACAGCCAACTCGAACCGGTTGCCGCCAGCGCACCACCGGCCAGCATGAGCAGGAACATGTCGCCGGTCAGCGCCTCGGCTCCGGCAAGTCCCAGCGCCACGATGAGCCAGATCAGCGGTGCCGCCATGGACCCACCCTAGCGAATACCGCCTCACCGGCGACCGGCAATTACACTGCCAACATCATGTGGTGTCCAAGTGCAACGCTCTCGATGTGGGTCAACGCCTGGCTCGCCGGCGCGGCCGCGCCCGACGACGTGCTCGACGCGTTATCCCAATGGGCACCAATACATTCTGTGACCGCCTACGACTCGCAGGCGGCGGTCCGCACCGGCCTGCCCTGGCCCGAATTGGAGGACTCGGGTTCGGTGTCGTTGCTGCAGACCCTGCGCACCGCGGTCGGCCGATCCGGTACCAGACCCTCCATCAGGGTGGCCTTGCCCGTCCCCGGTGACGTACGCGGACTGCCCGCAGGCACCCAATTCCAGCGGGACGCCCTCACCGTCGGCGAAGCAGTACTGGTCACCCACGACGAATTGGACGGCGTCGGCCTGGTGCCGGAGTTCGAGTACTTCGAATTCGATGACCCGGAAACCGAATCCACCTTCGAGCCCGAGCCGCGGGCACTGTCGTGGACGGTGTACTCCCTTCCAGTACTCCCGCCGGCACAGCACTACGATTTGGGCGAGGCCGAGTACGAATTGCGCTCGGCAGTACGCTCGGCTGCCGACACCCTGGGCGCGTTGCAAGCCGGCGCCGCGGCCGATGTCGACGATCCGCGCGGCCTGGTGCGCGACATCATGGAAGCCACCCAGATGCACCGGATCCCCGACCACGCTCCCACCCGCGCGGTGCGGGTGCTGGAGACTGCTGCCCACGTGGACGCGATCATCACCGTGAGCACCGGGCTGATGCCGATCGGCCTGCAAAGCTCCTCCGAGCTCCAGATTGCCGGCGACGCCATGCGACCACTGGCGCTGGTGGTCCGCTCGGCACGGTTGGCCGCACTTGAGGCGATCCTGCAATCCGCTTGGCGTGACTGAGTTCTGGGCCCGAGCAGTCGAGTCAGGACACGGTGCCGCAGCACTCCGGTGCGCACGGAGCGCCGTTGACGCTGAATCCGTAACCGGCCACCGGATCGGGGCCTGCGACACGCAGCGGCGTTGCGCCGCTGCGCAGTTCATCGATCAACCCGGCGGCCAGCCGGGCGAAACGCACGTCGGCGTTGGGAGTGCCGGCCCGAGCGAAAGCGATGCCGGCCTGCTCCGCCTGCAGCCGCAGCTCGTAGTCGAGGTCCCAGACGACCTCAATGTGGTCGGCCACAAAACCGATCGGACAAACGATCACCGCCCGGGTTCCCTTTTGTCCCAGCGTGGTGAGGTGATCGGCGACATCGGGCTCCAGCCACGGGATCCGGGGCGGACCCGACCGCGACTGCCACACCTGGTCGTAGTCCGCGTAGCCTGCTGCCGCGGCCACCAGTCGGGTCGCGTAACCGACCTGCCGGCTGTAGAGCCGTGGGCCGTGCCGCTCGTCGGCGGCGATCGGCACCGAGTGCGCGGTGAATACCAGCCGGGCCTCGTTGCGTAGCTCCTCGGGCAACGAGGCGGCCGCGGCGCCGATGGCGTCGGCGAACATTTCCACGAACAACGGATGGTCGAAATACTGTCGTAGCTTGACCAGTTCCGGGGCGTCAGCGCCCACCGCGGCCCGTGCCCGAGCGATGTCCTCGACATATTGTGTGCAGCTGGAATAGCCACCCCAGGCCGATGTGGTGAACACAGCTGCGCGCCGAATACCGTTGTCGCGCATCGCCGCAACAGTGTCTTCGACGTAGGGTTCCCAGTTGCGGTTACCGAAATAGACGGGGAGGTCGGGCAATTCACCCCGCAACTGCTCGATCAGTGCCCGGTTGATGCCATTGATCGGCGATACCCCACCGAAATGCAGGTAATGCTCCGCCACATCGGCCAACCGCTCGGCCGGGATGCCGCGCCCCCTGGTCACGTTCTCCAGGAACGGCATCACCTGCTCCGGCGCCTCCGGGCCCCCGAAGGACAGGAGCAGGACGGCATCGAAGCCTGTTTCATCGCCGGCCATCATCTCGCCTCCCTCATACCTCGAAACCGCATTCCAGCAGTACTTGTGCAGGTGCACACCGGCCGGAATGCGGTTTCGACGAAGAAATCACAGCAACTGCGTGCTGGCGCCACCGTCGGCGTAGACGATGGTGCCGGTGGTGGCAGGCAGCCAATCGGACAGCAACGCACACACGGTCTTGGCGACCGGCGTCGGATCCTTCATGTTCCAGCCGATCGGCGCACGCTGATCCCAGCCTTCCTCCAGCAGCTGCATCTGCTGGCCGGCCTCGTCACCCAGCGCACCGCCGACGATCGCGCTCATCGCCAGGGTCCGGATCGGCCCGGCGGCAACGAGATTGGAGCGCACACCGAACTTTCCGGCCTCGCGGGCCACGAAGCGGTTGACCGACTCGAGTGCGCTCTTGGCCACCGTCATCCAGTTGTAGGCCGGCATCGCCCGCGTGGGGTCGAAGTCCATGCCGACGATGCCGCCGCCTTCGTTCATGATCGGCAGCAGCGCCTTGGCCAGTGAGGCGTAGGAGTAGGCCGAGATGTGGATGCCCTTGGCGACATCCTCATACGGAGCGTCGAAGAACGGGTTGACGCCCATGCCGCTCTGCGGCATGAACCCGATGGAGTGCACCACACCGTCGAGTTTGTTGCCCTCGCCGATCACCTCGGTCACCCGGTCGGCGAGCGTGGCCAGGTGCTTCTCGTCTTGCACGTCCAGCTCCAGCAGCGGCGCCTTGTTCGGCAACCGGTCGGCGATGCGCTGGATCAGCTTCATCCGGTCGAACCCGGTGAGCACCAGTTCGGCACCGGCCTCCTGGGCCACCTTGGCGATGTGGAATGCGATCGACGAATCGGTGATGATCCCGGTTACGAGAATGCGCTTGCCTTCGAGCAAACCTGCCATCAGTGGGACTCCTTCTTCACAGAAATTTGGGGAAAGGTTCGGTACACCAAGGCTTCTGGATCAGTGACCCATGCCCATGCCGCCGTCGACCGGGATCACGGCGCCGGCGATATAGCCGGCGTCCTCAGAGGCCAGGAAGCTCACCGCCCCGGCCACCTCCTCGGCGGTGCCGACGCGCTTGGCCGGGATGAAATCCAGAGCGCCGGCCTGGATCCGCTCATCGAGGGCACGGGTCATCTCGGTGTCGATATAACCGGGCGCGACGACGTTCGCGGTGACCCCGGCCTTGGACAGTTCCCGGGAGATCGAGCGGGCCATGCCGATCAGGCCGGCCTTGGCGGCGGCGTAGTTGGCCTGGTTGCCGATGCCCCACATGCCCGAGACCGATCCGATGAAGATGATCCTGCCGAAACGCTTGCGCTGCATGCTGCGCGAGGCCCGCTGCGCCACTCGGAAGGCCCCGGTCAGATTGGCGTTGATGACGTTCTCGAAGCGCTCCTCGGTCATCCGCATCAAAAACGCGTCCTGGGAGATACCGGCGTTGGACACCAGCACCTCCACCGGCCCCTGGTGCTCCTCGACCTCTTTGAACGCGCGGTCGACGGCCTCGTTGTCGGTGACGTCGCACACCACGCCGAACAGTCCGTCGGGGGCGCCGGAGCCACGGTGGGTGACGGCCACCTTGTGACCGTCGGCGGCCAACCGCTGCGCGATCGCCAGACCGATACCCCGGTTACCACCGGTGACCAGTACGGAACGGGAGACGAACGCCGGTCGACCGCCGGCTTCTGCGGGGGCACTTTCAGTGGCGACAGTGTCACTCATGCCCGTCAACTTATCTCCTCACCGGCAGGGTCTGAAAATCGCATCGCTCGTGGTGACCGCGGTCCGCCGGCCCGGGATCGACGGCTAACCAGGCAGTCTGCGGTTGATCACCAGGGCCGCCACCCCCGCGACCGCCAGCACCAACGCGCCCAGCCGCAGCCAGCCGAGGCTGGCGTCGCCCTTGATGGTCTCGTAGCCGATCTGCTGCTGCAGCGAGGTGAACACCTGCTTGAGCTGCTCCAAGCTGGACGCAGTGAAGGCGTCACCACCGGACAGTTTGGCGATCTTGTCGAGCATCTCGTCGTCGACCGGAACCGGCTGCCGCTGATCGTTGATCTCGACGTAGCCGTACGGGGTTCCGAAGGACACCGTGGAGATCGGGACACCCTGGTCCTTGGCCGTGCGCGCCGCGGTGTAGGCGCCCTTGGGGTTGTCCGGGTTGGACGGCACGGTCTCCTTGCCGTCGGACATCAGCACGATGCGCGCGGGAGGCTTCTCGTCACCGCCGCCGATCACCGCGCCCACCGTGGCGATCGCCTGCAACGCGGTGAAGATGCCCTCACCGGTGGCGGTGCGATCGGCCAACTGCAGTTTGTCCAGGCCGTTCTTGGTCGCCTCGCGGTTGGTGGTCGGCTGCACCAGCACCGTCGCCGTCCCCGCATAGGCGATCAGACCGAGGTTGATACCCGGTGTGAGCTGATCGGCGAACTGCTTGGCCGCCTCCTGCGCGGCCACCAGCCGGCTCGGCGACACGTCAGTGGCCCGCATCGACTGCGATACGTCGATCACCAGCATCACGACTGCCCGATTGCGTGGGATCCGCACGTCATGCGTGGGACCGGCCATCGCCACCGTCAGGAAGACGAGCGAGATCGCCAGCAGGATTGCCGGAAGATGTCGCCAACGCGTGGGCTGTTTGGGTGCGACGCTCTCCAGCAACTCCATGTTGGCGAACCGCAGGATCCGCTGCTTACGCGCGCGCTGCACCACGACGTAGTAAGCGATCAGGCCTGCCACCACGAACAGGAACAGGAACCACCACGCGTGCGCGAAGCCCGACAGGCTCATCGGACCGAGTATCGGTAAAGTCATGTGCTAGAAGTCATTTCGGTTTGGTTGCTGATCAGGCATTCGTCTACCGCTGGCCGGCCAGGGCACCCCGCCGCCGATTCGCCACAAACCGCACCACGTCGGCGATCCAGTCACGGTCGGTGCGTAGGCTCAACAACGGTGCGTCGCATCGCCGCAACGTGCGGGCAACCTCGGCGCGGTGCGCCGCAGCGGCCCGCTCGAAATCGCTGCGCAACTGTTCGTCGATGGTGAACTCACGGGTGGCCCCGGTCTCGGTGTCCTGCAGCACCACATCGCCGACGGCGGGCAGTTCCACGTCGCGCGGATCCAGGACCTCGATGCCGAGCACCTCATGCCGACCGGAGATCGCCCGCAACGGCCGCATCCAGTTGATCGGCCCGAGGAAGTCGCTGATGATCACCGCCATGCCGCGGCGCCGCTCCGGCCGCCGCAGGGCGTCGATCGCGGCGGCCAGGTCACCGCGGACGCCGACCGGCGCCCGTGGGGTGGTCGCAATCGCCCGCAACAGTTCCTGCTCGTGCACTCGGCCACTCAGCGCCGGTACGCGGCGCGTGGTCTCACCGTTGGAGATCACCGCGCCCAGCCGGTTGCCGCCGCCGCTGTTGAGGAAGGCGATGGCGGCCGCGGCGGCCACGGCCAGGTCGCGCTTCTCACAGCCGGTGGTGCCGAAATCCAGGCTCGCCGACATGTCGACCACCAGCCAGGTCTCCAGCTCACGGTCGGCGATCATCTGCCGCACGTGCGGCGTCATCGTCCGCGCCGTCACCGACCAGTCCATGCGCCGGACGTCGTCGCCGGGCTGGTAGATCCGTGAGTCCCCGGGCTCCGAGCCGGGGCCCGGAATCAGACCGAGGTGGTCGCCGTGCAGCACACCGTCGAGCTTGCGCCGCACGGTCAGCTCAAGTTTGCGCAGCGCAGCGCTCAGCGCGGGGTCACGGATCTCACCGCGCTGCAACGACGGCAGGTCCACGGTGCGCCGCGAAGTGGTCACCGACCACCCGCGCCGGCCGCGGCGGGAACGGCGGGCGGAACCGAATGTCCTTGCTGCGGAAGGGCATTCACCTGCGGAAGGGCAACCGTCTGCAGGATCCGGTTGACCACGGTCTCGGCCGAGACTTCGTCGGCCAGTGCGTCGTAGGTGAGCACCAGACGGTGCCGCAGAACGTCGGGGATGACCTCGACGACGTCCTGCGGGATGACGTAGTCCCGCCCACGCACCAGGGCCAGCGCCCGCGCTGCCGAGATGATGCCCAGCGAGGCACGCGGCGAGGCGCCGTAGGCGATCCAGGCCTTGGCGTCGGGCATGCCGAACTTCTCCGGCTCACGGGTCGCGGTGACGATCCGCACCACGTAGTCGACCAGCGCGTGGTGCACAAAGGTGTTGGCGGCGAGCTCCTGGAGCCGCAACAGATCGCCGGTGTCCAGGATCTGCTTGGGCTCCGGCGGCTTGACGCCCATCCGGTAGATGATCTCGCGCTCTTCTTCCGGCGACGGGTAGTCGACGTTGAGTTTGAACAGGAAGCGGTCGCGCTGGGCTTCCGGCAGCGCGTAGACGCCCTCCTGCTCGATCGGGTTCTGCGTCGCCATCACCAAGAACGGGCTGGGCAGCGGGAAGGTCTTGCCGCCGATCGAGATCTTTCGCTCGGCCATCACCTCCAGCAGCGCCGACTGCACCTTGGCGGGCGCGCGGTTGATCTCGTCGGCGAGCAGGAAGTTGACCACGACCGGGCCCAGCTCGATGTCGAAATCTTCCTTGCCCTGGCGGTAGATGCGGGTACCGATGATGTCGGTAGGCACCAGGTCGGGCGTGAACTGGATGCGGGCGAACGTGCCGCCGACCACCTTGGCGAACGTCTCGACGGCCAGCGTCTTGGCCACGCCGGGGACACCCTCAAGCAGGACGTGACCTTTGGCGAGCAGACCGACGAGCATGCGCTCGACGAGCTGGTCCTGGCCGACGATGATCCGCTTCACCTCGAAGATGGCGCGTTCCAAGGTGTGCACCTCGGCCTGCAGACTTCCGTTGGTCGCGCCCTGCGGCGCGGCCGGCGCAGCGTGGGAGCCCGTTGACCCGGGCGGGAAGCCCGGCGCCGGGCTCGAACCGGGATAGCCTCCGGCGCCCTGCGGCGGTCCACTCGGTGACGTCATCAACTTCCTCCCACGGTGTTCGACTACATAACGCTGGTCATGCTCGTTGCTCTGTAGGCACACGGGTGCCCGCCGTCAACTATTCCAGGCACTTCGAGATCCGTCGACGCTGCCCGGAAGAGTTCAGCTTCCGCTCAGGATTCGACGATGCGTGCGGCATAGGGCTGAATGCCCGCGGTGCGTACGGGGCTTACGGTCACCTTGCCCGCGCTGCCCGACGCCTCGAGCATCTTCCCGCCACCGAGGTACATCGCCACATGTTGGCTGCCGCCGGGACCCCAGAACAACAGGTCACCACGTTTGGCCTGGGCCACCGGCACCTTGCGGCCGGTGTTGTACTGGTCGCCGGAGTACTTGGGGATCAGCACCCCCACCCCGGCGTACGCGAACTGAGTCAGCCCCGAACAGTCGAAGCCGACAGTGTTGGCACCGGACTCGATACCCTTGGTCGGTCCGCTGGGCTTACCGCCGCCCCAGGAGTACGGCACTCCCATCTGCGATCCGCCCCGACGGATCGCGTACTCGATGGCCTGCGGGCCCCGGACACTGCCGACCGCCACGCTGGCCGGTTCATCCTTGACCAGCCCGAGGCTGGCCAGGAACTTGTGCCCCAAACCCATGGTCACCTGGGTGGCCTGCGCTGTCGCGGCCAGCGACGCGTTCGCGATGGCCAGCGGATCCCCCGGTGCGCCCGCGCTGATCAGCTTCGGCAGCGTCGGATCCCATCCGTCATCTGGTGCGGCATTGGCCGGCGCCACGAGACCGATCGCCGCAAATGCGATTGCGGCGATCAGGGTCAGGCAACGTAAGGCGAAGAAGCGCAAGGTATTCCCATCAGTATTCGATGTAGCGGACGACGTACGGCGTCATCCCGCTGGTCCGGACCGGCGAGATCTTGACGTGCGAACCCGTATAGGGCGCCTCGAGCATTTGGCCGTTGCCCAGGTAGAGCGTCACGTGCTGGCTGCCGCCGGGGCCATAGAAGATCACGTCGCCGCGGCGCATCTGCGAGGACGGAATCTTGCGGCCGGCGTTGTACTGCGAGCCCGAATAATGCGGCAGTTTGATACCGACACCGGCGAACGCGTAAAGGATCAGACCCGAGCAGTCGAAGCCGACGGTGTTGGCGCCCGAGTCGATACCGCGGCTCGGGCCCGCCGCGTTGCCGCCGCCCCAGGAATACGGCACACCCATCTGGGAGCCGGCCCGCTGGATGACGTACTCGGCGGCCTGTCGGCCGTACACCCGCGGGATCGCCCCGTTGGTGTAGCCGGTCGGCGTCGGCAGAATCCCCAGCTTCTGCAGGAACTGGCGACCCATGTTCTGGGTCACCTGGGCCGAGGTCGCCGAAATCCCGAGAACGGTGTTGATGATCGCGATCGGGTCGCCGCTGACGAAGGCACTGGGAATCGCCGGCAGCGTGGGATCCCATGCGGTGTCCCAGTTTTGACCCGATTGGACGGGCGCGCCAGGTTGACGATCCCAATTGCCCGCTGCCGCCTGCGGCGGTGGCGCCGACGTGGCCGGCCCGGTCGAGGCCGAGGCCTTCTGCACCTGGGCGAGTTGCGCTTGCGCGGAGGCACGCTCGGCGGTCAACCGGTTCAGCTCACCCTGCTGAGAGTTGAACGTCTCCTGAGCCTGGCGTAGCGCGTCGACGGCGTTGTCCTGGCTGGTCTGCGCGTTGAGCGTGGCCTGATCGGCGTTCTGCTTGGCCAACCGTGCCGCCGACTCCCGGTTCACCTGTTCGATGCGGGCCCGTTGCAGATCGGCGATCACCTTGTCGGCGCTGGCAATCAGGGTCTGGCCGGTGGCGGCCGTGTTGACGATGTCGGAGGGATCCGAGGCGGTCAGATACGAACTCGACGGTCCGTTGACGTACGTCGCGGCGGCGAAGGTGTCGAATCGTTTCTGCGCCTGGTCGATGGCCACGTTGGCGTCGGTGATCGCCTGTTGGCTGGCCTCGACCTCCTGTTGCGCGGTCGCGGCGGCGTCGCGGGCGTCCTGGACTTCGACGATCGCCTTGTTGACGGCTTCCTGCTGGGTCTGAATGGCGGCACCCAACTCCTGCAGCTTCTGGTCTGCGTTGGCCACCGCCGCCACGAGCGTTGCCAGCTGATCGGACCCGCCCGGTTCAGCGGACGCCGGGGCACCGCCCGACACCGCCGTCGCCACCAGCAACGCAGCGGTCAGCGGCACAGCCCAGATCCGACCGAATACTTTCGCGACAACAGAGCCATCCGCTCCTCGCGTGCGCAGAGACTGTTTTGCTCCTCGCGTGCGCGGGACGCCAACGGTGCGTCTCATTCGACTCAAGTCTCCTATGGCTCAACGGGCGGCGTACCGGCTGATTGCTCGGAGCCTTTGCGCAGAAGTCACATGAAGCACAACTACAACAATGGGTACCGTTTGCACCGTACGTCACATCTGACGCCAAAGAAACTTTAGTCACAAACTACATTTATGTAATTGCGCAGAGTGTGACCAATTAGTGATATTGAGCGTTATTTCGAACGAATGTTCGAGCGACTACGAAGATTCAGCGGACGGTGCGCCCGACGCCTCTGACCGGGCGAATCGTTTGCTACGCACCTGCAAAACCCGGGTGAGAGCAGCCGCTGCGGCAACACCCAAGACGAGCGTGATCGCGAGCGCTGTCCAGGGAAAATCGGGAGTCGAGATCTCCCCCACGAAATTCTTCGCCGACAACACGGCATTACCGGTTTTCGCCACATCCTGACCGGCTTCCAAAGTCACCCGATCGATTGTCGGACTGTAGGTACCGGCAAAAGACGGGCTCAACACCAGGACGGTGGCACCCGGGTTCGCGTGCCCGACCTCGCTGGCGATGTCACGCAGCGGGGTATCGATGCCGGGGTTGTTCGGCAACACGACGATCTTGAGGTCGACGCCGTTCTGGCGGGCATCACTGACGACCTGACGCAGACCCGCGACGTCGGCGTCGGGCGCACTGACACCGTCATCACGGACGTCGGCCTGCACAGCATCCATGCACTTGGCCACGCCGTCCGGTTGAGCCGGGTCCATCCCAACCGTCTCGCACACCTCGACCGGGATGTAGGCTGGCAGGAACGGGATGACATGGGGTCCGGTCACAGGGGCACGGTACGCCGCAACCGCCCTGCAGGAGAAAGCGGCACGGCAATTGTCACCGCTTCGACCGCCGATCGTCACGCCGGCGTGACGCTCGGTCAGGCCCCCCGGTTTTCTACGCCAAGGTCGTTCGTCGGCCGGGTTGGCGACCCTGACGTAGAAATCGGCGTGGGCCAGGGGTCGGGCCGGGGCTCCTCGACTGCCCCCCGGTTTTCTACGCCAAGGTCGTTCATCGGCCGGGGTGGCGACCCTGACGTAGAAATCGGCGTGGGCCAGGGTTCGGGCCGGGGGGTAGCACCGCGCACACGACTGGAGAAGACTGGACCCCGGCCCGCTGGGCATTGCAGGACAAGCGTACTGTTAAGGTCATAACGCCGCCGACACAGCCCGTCGCGGTGAGATCTAGCCGGGAGTTGATGTGAGCAGCGAGAATACGGAAAATTCGTCCCTTAACTCATTTGGTGCCCGCGACACACTGACCGTCGGGGATCAGAGCTATGAGATCTACCGCCTCGACGCGGTACCCGGCACCGAGAAACTTCCTTACAGCCTCAAGGTGCTGGCCGAGAACCTGTTGCGCACCGAGGACGGTGCCAACATCACCAAAGAGCACATCGAGGCCATCGCGAACTGGGATCCCTCGGCCGAGCCGAGCATCGAGATCCAGTTCACCCCGGCCCGCGTCCTGATGCAGGACTTCACCGGTGTGCCGTGCATCGTCGATCTGGCCACCATGCGCGAGGCCGTGGCCGCCCTCGGCGGCGACCCGAACAAGGTCAACCCACTCTCTCCCGCCGAGATGGTCATCGACCACTCCGTCATCCTCGACGTCTTCGGCAACGCCGGCGCCTTCGAGCGCAACGTCGAACTCGAATACGAGCGCAACTCGGAGCGCTACCAGTTCCTGCGCTGGGGCCAGGGCGCCTTCGACGACTTCAAGGTCGTCCCCCCGGGCACCGGCATCGTGCACCAGGTCAACATCGAGTACCTGGCACGCGTCGTCATGGTCCGCGATGGGAAGGCCTACCCGGACACCTGTGTGGGCACCGACAGCCACACCACCATGGAGAACGGCCTCGGCGTACTCGGCTGGGGCGTCGGCGGTATCGAGGCCGAGGCGGCCATGTTGGGCCAGCCCGTCTCGATGCTGATCCCCCGCGTCGTCGGCTTCAAGCTGAGCGGTGAGATCAAGCCGGGCGTGACCGCCACCGACGTGGTGCTCACCGTCACCGACATGCTGCGCAAGCACGGCGTGGTCGGAAAGTTCGTGGAGTTCTACGGCAAGGGTGTGGCCGAGGTGCCCTTGGCCAACCGCGCCACGCTGGGCAACATGAGCCCTGAATTCGGCTCCACCGCAGCCATTTTCCCGATCGACGAGGAGACCATCAACTACCTGCGGCTGACCGGCCGCACCGAGGAGCAGTTGGCCCTGGTCGAGGCGTACGCCAAGGCGCAGGGCATGTGGCACAACCCGGACAAGGAGCCGGTCTTCTCCGAGTACCTGGAGCTGGACCTGTCCACCGTGGTGCCCTCGATCTCGGGCCCGAAGCGTCCGCAGGACCGCATCGAGTTGTCCGACGCAAAGAACGCCTTCCGCAAGGACATCCACAACTACGTCGAGGAGAACCTGCCGGCCCCGGAGACCAAGCTCGACGAGGCTGTCGACGAGTCCTTCCCGGCCAGCGACCCCGTGTCGCTGTCCTTCGCCGACGACGGTGCGGTAGATGTGCGTCCGTCGGCGGCCAACGGCGCCGAGGGCCGGCCGTCGAAGCCGATAACGGTCAAGTCCGAGGAGCGCGGTGACTTCGTGCTCGACCACGGTGCCGTCGTCGTCGCCGGAATCACCTCGTGCACCAACACCTCCAACCCCTCGGTCATGATCGGCGCCGCGCTGCTGGCGAAGAAGGCGGTCGAGAAGGGCCTGACCTCCAAGCCGTGGGTCAAGACCAACATGGCCCCGGGCTCGCAGGTGGTCACCGACTACTACAACAAGGCCGGGCTCTGGCCGTACCTGGAGAAGCTGGGCTACTACCTGGGCGGCTACGGCTGCACCACCTGCATCGGCAACACCGGTCCGCTGCCGGACGAGATCTCCAAGGCCATCAACGACAACGACCTGTCGGTCACCGCGGTGCTCTCGGGCAACCGCAACTTCGAAGGCCGCATCTCCCCCGACGTGAAGATGAACTACCTGGCGTCCCCGCCGTTGGTCATCGCCTACGGCATCGCCGGCACCATGGACTTCGATTTCGAGACCGACCCGCTCGGACAGGACCAGGACGGCAACGACGTCTTCTTGAAGGACATCTGGCCGTCGGCCGCCGAGATCGAGGAGACCATCGCCTCCTCGATCAACCGCGAGATGTTCTCCGAGTCCTACGCCGACGTGTTCAAGGGCGACGAGCGCTGGCGTTCGCTGTCCACCCCGGAGGGCAACACCTTCGAGTGGGACGACGCCTCCACCTACGTGCGCAAGGCCCCGTATTTCGACGGCATGCCCGCCGAGCCGGAGCCGGTCTCCGACATCAAGGGCGCCAGAGTCCTTGCCCTGCTCGGTGATTCGGTGACCACCGATCACATCAGCCCGGCCGGTTCGATCAAGCCCGGCACTCCCGCGGCGCAGTACCTCGATGCCAACGGCGTGGAGCGCAAGGACTACAACTCGCTGGGGTCGCGGCGCGGCAACCACGAGGTGATGATCCGCGGCACCTTCGCCAACATCCGCCTCAAGAACCAGTTGCTCGACGACGTCTCCGGCGGCTACACCCGTGACTTCACCCAGCCCGGTGGGCCGCAGTCGTTCATCTACGACGCCTCGGTCAACTACAAGGAGGCCGGCATCCCGCTGGTCGTGCTGGGCGGCAAGGAATACGGCTCGGGCAGCTCGCGCGACTGGGCGGCCAAGGGCACGGTGCTGCTGGGTGTGAAGGCCGTCATCACCGAATCGTTCGAGCGCATCCACCGGTCGAACCTGATCGGTATGGGTGTCATCCCGTTGCAGTTCCCCGCGGGTGAATCGGCCGCGAGCCTCAAGCTCGACGGCACCGAGACCTACGACATCACCGGCATCGAGGAGCTCAACAACGGCAAGACCCCGAAGACGGTGAAGGTGACCGCGACGCGCGAGAACGGCGAGAAGGTGGAATTCGACGCCGTGGTCCGCATCGACACCCCCGGCGAGGCCGATTACTACCGCAACGGCGGCATCCTGCAGTATGTGCTGCGCAACATGCTGAAGTCGAAGTAATCCTGACCGGACTGACCGAAGCAGCGCCGGGCGCCGTCGAGGATCTGACGGCGCCGGGCCGCGAGATGGTCGTCCGTCACCCGGGGCATTCAGACCACTCCTCGCGCAAGCGCCGGTCGCGGCGCTGTCCCTTACCTGCTTCGGTCAGTCCGGTCAGGATTACTTCGACTTCAGCATGTTGCGCAGCACATACTGCAGGATGCCGCCGTTGC